>JBHICB010000016.1:0-14941 GCA_046759365.1 Hydrothermarchaeales archaeon (SeqCode) | reverse complement strand
GGGGGTTTTGAACTACTGTGTCACATTTGCCTTTAACATTTGCAATATCCATCTCCCTCCATTTAACATCTACACCAATATTTGACGAATTCATCCGTGCGATCAACAACGCATCTTGATCTTTATCAAATCCCCAAACTTCTCTGGCACCAAGTAACACACTTCCTATTGCAAGCCTTCCTGTCCCGCAACCCAAGTCATAAACCACTTTACCTGCAATGTCGCCTTTTAGGTAAGCAAGATATAAGACATCCGCTGCAATGTCTGCGGGTATCGTGTACTGTTCCAGATAGGCCTTCGGATCTTTGAAGGACTTGCATTTTTGCAGTGCCATCTCTAATTTCTTTTTTGAAAGTTTTAACATTGATGGATACCGTTTTTATTTTGTAAATTTTTCAAAGGATCTCGTCCAATTTATAATCCTTAGAATCACGCTCTCCAAGGACTACCTCAAGCTCTATTGGGGTCAATAATGCTGCCTTATATCGCCCGGCATCGTCTATTGTTACCCTGGGACAAGCTGTGTTAACAAAGGCGTCCAGATTCCTAAAAGGCAACAACGCCTCAGGACTAATCTCGTTCAAGTATAACAAGTAGACCTTCTTACCATATCCTTCCAATTTTTCTTTGATTTTCAAAGCCAAATTCACCCTCATCTGCCCTCTTTTCTCCCCGATTATTATGCCGTAAGACTCTGCATCCATCGCCTTCTCGATTTGAACAAATCTCTGCCTCAATATTTTATCCCTAACTTCGTCTGTATCCCTGCGCTCTTTTAACAAAAGATCAAAAGCAATCGTCTTTTTGCCAGTTGCCAGTGCAATGCCTAGGGGATGAAAGTCACCGCTGCCAATATAAATAAAACAGTCCACTTTATCCGCGATCTCTTTTGCAGTCCTAAAATTGCAACCTAATACCTGGCCATCGTATTTTACCCTTCCCTTCCCTTTGCCAATATGAATCTCAAAGCCTTTATCTTCCAAAAATCGTTTTACTTTGTCCAAAGTATGGATGTGTTGCATCGTTGCAATAAGACCTATTCTTTTCGGCAACTTCTCCAAATGTTTGGAAAGTAAAGGAATTGGATCTAAGTCCATCCTCGTTTCAATATAATAAACTGGCAACTCCGTTTTATCAAAAATACGGCTGTGTCCAAAGTGAAATAATGCCTCGACCACTAAAGCCTTCATCTCGACATCCGCAATGTCGCAAGCACCATAGCAAGGATTTCCAGATATAACAATGTCGCACTTTACCGCCTCATTGAGTTTGTCTACAATTTTGGTGGCATGATCCTTAAGGCCTTCTGGCAACTGCAACCCTATCCTATTATATCCCTCCTTTTTGATTATATCTAAGATATGAGGGATTTCAAAGTCGTACAAAAAGCTACCCCCTTACAGGGATGTTTGCGTTGCCTGCAAACTCTGTCAAGATCACCCTAAACCAGCCGAGCTTCGGTATTATAACAACCACCTTGCCCTTTATCAGATCCTCGGTTACCGGGGGTGCTATGCCGAACTCTTGGTCTGTCCTGAGGTTGTGATCCCCTTTGGTGGCAAAGTACAAATATTCACCATGATACTCAATGTCAACTATTCTATGCACTATTGGTATATTCCGATAGGGGTTTTGGTATACAATTATGTCACCTATCTGCAATTTTGCCGGATCAACACCTTTTACCACAACCAGGTCCCCCTTATAAAACTCAGGTACCATACTGTTCGAAACCACTGCCATCACCGGCTTTTCCGTGTCCAGAGCGTAGCCCAAGCCATGATTTATTATAAACGCCAAAACCAACCCCAGTAGGATATATTTTCCGGTTTCAATAACCTCTTTTTTGAAGTCCATTTACTCCCCCCCTCCCTTCTCTCGCTTGTACTCTTCTCTTAGCTTTTCCGATAGCAAACCATCTTCTACAATAATAGAACCCCTATAACCACATATTTTGCATTTATATATTGGGAGTGTAGTGCCCAAAACAGCATATGTTATTTCCCGGCCACCGCATCTAGAACAAAACTTCATTTTGCGCTTCAAACCCCTTTCAAATGCTTTACAATCTCCTCCAGATCTCTTATAAATTCATCGATACTATCCTCACTAACATGGGGCATTAATACTAGACGAATTTCACCCATTCTTGTCCTTGAGATCGTCCATCCTTTAATGGCCAACGAATCTGCAATCGTATTTATTTCATCATGGTTGAATACAATTATGTTCATCACCGGTTTTGTAATATCAAATCTCATCCTTTTAATCTCGCCATACAGTCTCATAGAAAGTTCCATACATCCTTTTACATTGTCACGATAACCTTCCCTGCCAAAAGACTTCAAAACCGCGTATGTAGAAGCTGCGGATGCCCCTGTTCTGGTGCCTATTATAGTAAACTGCTTTTTCTCAGTCAGATAGGGGGAGGAGGTCTCGATGTGCTCAAGAAAGCTTCCATTTCTAAATAATATACATCCTGAAGGGATAGGCGACATGCCCATCTTGTGAGGATCGGTAGCTATAGAACTTACACCAGGGATAGAAAAGTCAAATCTCCTTGTAGGGTAGCCCAACTCTTTTAAGAACGGTAGGACAAATCCGCCAAACGCCGCGTCCACATGGAGGTATAAACTGTTTTCTGTTGCTATCTCCCCTAGCATCTCGATGTTGTCAACCGTACCATATTCGGTGTTTCCTGCAATCCCTACTACAGCGACAGTATTATCGGTTATGTGCTTTTCAACATCTTTGGCATCAACTGTATGATCAGCTAAGGTCTTGGCTCTTACCAATCTCATGTTCAGTAAATCAGATGCCTTTTCGAAAGAAAAATGGGCTGTCATAGGAGCTATAAATTCAGGCTTTTCTCTCTTTGCCCTATTCCTAGCTGCCCACAACGCCATAATATTTGCCTCGGTGCCACCCGAAACCATAAAGCCTTTTGCGTCCTCATTTTTAAGTAAAGCCCCCAGGATACCAATTACCTCATTTTCCAGTCTTTTGGTGCCACAAAACAGTCCTGCATCTCCAAGGTTTGTCTCGATGAAAGAACTCCAGATCTCTTTTGAAAAAGGAGCGGGGAGAGTACACATCGAGCTCAATATCTTGCCTTTTGAATAGTCAAGATCCTTCCCTTTGGCATCCTTCAATATTTTTTCGATCTCTTCTCTTGGTAAGCCTTTCTCCTTCATGAACTGGCCTCGCAAAACTATCTGCAATATATTACCGTCTTCCACTTCATTAAAAACCATTGCGTTGAGACGGGGGATTATCAGTTGAATTAGAAAATGTTAAATAGTGAAAAGATTAATCGCTTGGAGAGGCACTGACATGGTATCGATAACCTCATTGGAATTTATTGGGAGGATAGTAACTCTACCTTTTTATATAGCGGTACTTTATCTGTTCTTTACAAGGGCGAGGACAAGATATGAGCCACCACAGCAAGAAAAGATCCCTATGAAGGATTACTTTTGAATATGTTCAAAGAAAAATTTATATAAGACATAAAGTTAGCAACTGGTTTGGTTTATTTTGGATTTAATTATAAGTAATTTTACAATTAGATTAGAATAAACTAGGACGGCTGATTATGGGATGGAAGGAAGATATCAAAAAAAATAAGTCAGGATTTATAGTCACCTATATTGTTCTGTTTCTATTTTGGATTGTTGTCTCCGGAGCATATGACCTGCAACACATACTTTTTGGCCTAGTCTTAGCGCTTCTTGTCGCTGTTTTCTCACGCGATCTTTTCATCCAATCAAGTGAGAGGGCGATACCCCGGCTAAAGACAGTGGTTTTAACATTGGCCTATCTAGTCTTCTTGGTAAAAGAGATCATAAAATCCAACATCGCTGTGGCACGCATAGTACTTAGTCCAAAGATTTCAATTTCGCCTGGTATTGTAAAATTCAAGACCCCTCTAAAAAAAGATATTTTCAAGGTCTTTTTGGCAAACTCGATAACCTTAACCCCCGGAACATTCACCATCGACATCATAGGTGACTATTATTATGTCCATGCAATCACAACTTTTCGCCCTGAAGAGTATATAGAGGGCGTGAAGGATTGGAATATATTACTCAAACTTAAGAGGATAGAGGAAACAACGGAGTAGAAAAATGATAGGCCTAAACATTTTCGTTTACATGAGTGTGGCGCTTGGTATAGCAAGCTTCCTCTGTCTATACAGGGCAGTTTTGGGTCCCACTACTCCTGACAGGGTCGTTGCGATAAATGTTATCGGGACTATGACGATGATCATCTTAGTATTCTTTGCCTACATTTTTAATCATCCGATGTACATCGATGTGGCCTTTGTCTACGCCCTGATAAGTTTCCTTTCTACTATTACGGTCGCAAAATATCTTGAAAGGGGGTCGTTGCTGGAATGGTAGTCCTGATTGACATGGTAGTCTTACTGTTCTTCCTTACGGGGATGTTTTTCTTCATGATAGGGGTTTTAGGCCTTCTCAGGCTTCAGGATGTATACTTAAGGATGCATGCAACTGCAAAATGCGACACCCTCGGGGCTACGGCCATCTTGTTGGGGCTTGCCATCTACTCTTTGGCAAGTGGGCAGGCAAGCTATGGCCCTTTTGGCTCAGTCTTTACTGCAGCAAAAATGATTATAATCATCATTTTCATTTTTTGGGCAAACCCGACTGCAGCACATGCAATAGCCAAGGCCGCATATCTAAGTGGTGTTAAACTCTGGGAAGGGTCTGTATTCGATCAGTATGGCCCGGATGTGAAAGACAGAATGGTGGTTGAGAAGAAATGATATGGGTGCTAAATTTAGTTCTACTTTTCTTCCTTGTTGTCTGTGCTATAGAAGTCATAAGAACCAAAGATGTCCTGAGTGCCGTGATAATGTTTGGAGCATACAGCCTTGTAATGTCCATAATCTGGCAACAGTTAGCCGCGCCTGATATCGCCATCACAGAGGCAGCCGTAGGGGCCGGCTTGACTACGATGCTTTTCATAGCTGCCATAAGCAAAACCTATAGGTGGGAAGAAGAATGAGTTTGAGGAGATTTCTCGCGAGGAAATTCTTGGCAATTGCTTTTGTCTTACTTATAGCTTATAGCCTATCAATTGTGATCGCTGAAATGCCCCCTTTCGGTGCAACAGACACCCCGATGTATACTCATGTTGTACCAAGATACATGGAGAAAAATGTTGAAGAAACGGGTGCGACTAACATAGTCTCAAGTATAATCGTGGATTACAGGGCCTACGACACATTGGGGGAAACAACTGTACTTTATACAGCAGCTTTGGGGATCATCTCTATCCTTGTTTTGACTGATGAACACGGAGGGGAAGATTGAGATGGAAGACGTAATAATCAAGTCCACGACCAGGCTCATGATGCCTTTCATCCAGATGTTTGGCTTGTACGTCATATTCCACGGCCATTTGACGCCGGGAGGTGGTTTTCAAGGTGGCGCAGTAATCGGGGGGAGTATGATCCTTCTTGTAGTCGTTTATGGGATGGGTGAAGGCACAAAGAGGGCCAGCCATGATATATCGGTAATATTTGAAGCCTTCGCCATGGGATTTGCGCTCGCAGGTTTCATTGGGATTTTTTTGGGGTATAATTTCCTATCAAACAAGATTGCGGGAGTGCCTGTGGGCATCCCTGGAAACATATTCAGCGGGGGCATAATCTTCATGATAAATATTGTGATAGGTTTCAAGGTCGCCAGCACCGGGAAAACACTGTTTTACACCCTAGTGCAGGAGGTGCCTGAGTGAATATCCCCGCTGGTTTTGTTCAGTACAACTACTTCATATCCCTGAGTCTATTCCTCATCGGCGTATATACGATGACAACTAGAAAGAACCTGATAAAAAAGATCATAGGGCTGAACATCATGGACAGTGCCATAAACCTCTTCTTCATCTCGATGGGTAGCATTGAAGGCGGTGTAGCACCCATAAAAATCTTAGGAGTCGAGAACGTAATCTACGTAAACCCCCTTCCTCAGGCATTGATACTCACAGCTATTGTCGTAAGTGTTAGTGTGACTGCTTTTGCTTTGGGTCTTTGTGTAAAATTGTACGAACAATATGGGACCTTGGATGCAGATAAAATAAGGGAGATTAGGAAGGTCAAGGCACCCCGGCCCAAGGAGCTATTGGTATGAACATTTCCCCTCATTTTCCTGTTTTTATAGTGGTTATTCCGTTTATGGCCTCATATCTGGTGCCAGTTTTTAATAGGTGGAAGAAGGAGCTGTGCATGCCTACTATGTTAGCAGCAATAGCCTTCTCTTTTTATGCTGCAGTCTCTATGTTGATGACAGTGATGGCCACCGGACCGATTCACTATTATGTTGGCAATTGGGATCCCCCATGGGGCATAGAAATTGTAGTAGATTATCTCAGTGCCTTTATGGCATTGATGGTGACTGGTGTAGGCCTATTAATAGCCATATATTCAGTCGGGTACGTAGATAAATTGATAGAGAAAAGAAATGTCTACCTGTATTACACTTTTACGCTCCTTCTTATAGGTTCACTATCAGGCATGGTCGTAACTGGAGATATTTTCAACCTATTTGTGATGCTGGAGATCTCCTCACTTGCTTCTTATGCCCTGGTCCCTATAGCTGGTAACATGGGGACTGAGGGACAGTTTGAATCCAGTTTCAGGTATCTCTATATGGGGGCGATGGCCTCAAGTTTTATCCTCCTCGGTATCGGTCTGACATACATGGTCACTGGCACCCTCAATATGGCAGACCTCGCTATAAGAATACAGGAAGTTGCCATTCCCATGTATCCAAGAGTATTGGCAGCAGGGTTGGGCTTTCTTGTCGTAGGATTCAGTGTTAAGACCGCCTTATTCCCGCTCCACATTTGGGTGCCTGATGCCTATACCCACGCTCCAGCGCCTGTAAATGCCCTGTGTTCAGGCATAACTTTGGAAGTAGGAGCATATGTCCTGATAAGACTCTTTTATGCCATCTTTGGTATTTCCTTTGTAAGCTTTACAGCTCTAAATGAGATAATACCCCTCCTAGCGGCAGTCGCAATCATCTTCGGTTCACTATTTGCTATTGCACAAAATGACATCTATCGCATGCTGGCATATTCCACGGTAAGCCAGATGGGATACATCGTTTTGGGTGCGACTTTATTCTCTCATAGCGGACTTATCGGGGGTATATATCATCTCATCAACCATTCTGTTATGAAGGCGACGATGTTCCTAGCGGTTGGGGCAGTCATATATAAAACTGGTATACGTGACATATCCGAATTAGGTGGCCTAGGCAAAAAGATGCCTTGGACTATGGGTGCCTTTTCTATAGCTGCCCTGGGCATGGTTGGGATCCCCCCGCTTGCAGGATTTATGAGTAAATTCTTTTTGGTAGTTGGAAGTCTTGAATCCAATTGGGCTTTTGTTTTTGTCATACTTGCAAGTAGTCTTCTAAATGCGGTTTATTTCATAAGAGTCATAAATCATATCTATTTCGGAGTACCGCCTGATGCAAAGATAGAAAGAGATGAAGCACCTTTTATTATGTTGATACCTACTGTATTAATGGGGCTTTTGGTAATATTTTTGGGGGTCTTCCCGCAGGTACCGCTTGCCATTATAAAACCGGCAGTGGGATTGTTAGGGTTATAAATATTGTAGTATCCCAAAATAATGTTCGTCCTGGAACCTGAGAGTATATATGGGATTGCAGTGAACAGCACACTAATTTTTTAGTCATACAAACAGTCATGTTGCATAGCACTAGCAAGAAAACCAAAAAGCAGACCTGAGCTTATTCTGCATACATTTCCCCAAAAGGCCTAAAAGAAACCGGGACAATCTTTGTAAATTCCGCATCGAGGACCTCTTTTAAATTGTACCCGAAGATCTCGCAGAACTCTTTTAATTCATCCTTGAGGTATTTCTTGTCCTCCTCTGTAGTTTCATCTATTTTTGCTGCCACTCCAAGTTTATATTCCTCCACCTTACCCCTGACATATATCATCCCTCCATGTATCCCAGTGGCCACTGAGTCCCCGACAATATCCGCATCTTCCTCGTTTTCTTTTATCCCCAAAATGACTATCCTCCCTCCTGCCATGTATTCACCCAGAAAGTCACCGGCAACACCTGCGGCGATGATAACTGGGTAGTTGTCCATATACTCTTTCATATGAATTCCCACTCTATAGCCGACCTCTCCATTAACGTAGATCTTGCCGCCTCTCATAGAATGGCCAACTATATCTCTTGCATCGCCGTGGACTATGATCTTCCCAGAATTTTGGGTATTGCCTGCTCCGTCTTGAACGCTGCCATAAACAGTGATTATCGGCCCGTTCATAAATGCCCCTAAATCATCTCCGGCGGTGCCGTGAATCTCTATCTCCACTTTCTCTTTAATGCCATCCACGATGTACCTCTGCCCATTCACATTGATCAGTTTAAGTTTCTTAGCTCCCCCATTTATCGCATCTTCTACCATGAAATTGAAGGGCTTGTATCTTATGCCCTTGGCATCCAAGACGACTTCTTCTTTTGACGTCTTCTTTTTTGTCTTTGCAACAGTCATTTTACTTCCCCGCGGGCAATACTCCTAGGACATCCAGATCTGTTTGATTAAGACCAACTCCTCTAAGCCTCTCCCTATTGCCCCTAAGGCTCTCTATGGAGTTAAGGCCTAAGGCGCCTAATATCTCTTTTAATTCATGGCTCCAACCCTGGATCAAGTTTGAAACCGCAATTGCACCTTTTTCTGGCTTAAGCCTTCTCCTCAGCTTGGGGTCTTGGGTTGCTATACCCCAGTTACACTTTCCTGTGTAACATATCTTGCAGACCCTGCATCCAAGTGCTATAAGTGCTGCTGTGCCTATGTAAACAGCGTCCGCGCCCAGCGCTATGGCCTTTGCCACATCTCCGCTCGATCTCATGCTGCCGCTGGCTATAATGGAACCCCAATGCCTTATCCCTTCTTCCCTCAGTCTTTGATCAACTGCAGCTATTGCTGCCTCAATGGGTATGCCTAAATTGTCCCTTATTACCTGAGGCGCTGCCCCTGTCCCACCCCTGAATCCATCCAACACTACTGCATCTGCTCCTGCCCGGATTATGCCACTGGCAATGGGTGCAGAGTTGTTGACAGCTGCTATCTTCACAAATACCGGCTTTTCATATCTTGTGGCCTCCTTGAGCGCATATATGAGCCTTGCCAAGTCCTCTATAGAATATATGTCGTGATGAGGTGCCGGCGATAAGGCATCTGTACCCACAGGTATCATCCTAGTTTCAGAGATGGGCTCATTTATCTTTTCACCAGGGAGATGGCCTCCTATCCCCGGCTTTGCACCCTGACCTATCTTGATCTCTATGGCAGAAGAGACCTTTAGATATTCTTCATGAACTCCAAATCTTCCTGACGCGACCTGGACTATTATATGATCTGCCAATGGGTAGAGGTCCTTGTGCAGACCTCCTTCTCCAGTGCCCATAAAGGTGCCCTGCATCTTAGCAGCTTGAGCTAAGGCTTTATGGGCCTCCAGACTTATTGCCCCATAGGACATATGGGCTATCATGATGGGTGTTTCCAGTTTCAGATTTGGGCCGATCTCTGTTTTTAACTTTGCGTCGTTACCATCCTCTATCTCCACCTTATCCGGCTTTTTACCCAGGAAAGTTCTAAGTTCCATGGGTTCTCTAAGAGGGTCGATGGCTGGGTTGGTGACCTGACATGCATCTATGACGAGGTGGTCGAAGAGCGTATCGTATATCTTTTCATTGCCCATACTTGCCAGTATAACCCCTCCGGTCTTTGCTTGGTGATATATGTCGCGTCTTATCCATTCAGTCCAAGTTGGATGGTTTGGAAAGGCTGTGGACCTCCGCTCTATCAACAACACCTTTGTTGGGCACGTCATGACACACCACTGACAGGCCACGCACTCCTCATCGTTTGTAGTGAACTTGTCCTCTTCCTTGTTGTACTCATGTACCCCAAAAGCGCACCTAACGCATTTCATACACCTATTGCACTTGTCTAGGTCCCTTAGGATCTTGAACTCCGGAGGAAATTTTCCCATTTTTTATTCTCCTTTTTTGCTTACACTTCTACGCCATTCTCCAGCCTAGATATTACAGGCGAACCCGCCTTAGGCGCCCAAACTCTTTCCAATTCTGGAGATATCTCCCTTATTGCCGCTTCCTCGCTGGCTACATAGGAAAAATCGCCGTTCTTCGCGGCTATAAGAGGTCTTAATTTTATCCTGTCATTTAAACCGATCATAGTATCCTTATTTGTAACAATTATGCCAAAAGGACCGTTGAGCATGGCAGGTGCATAGGTCATCCTCAACGCCGTGTAGATCCGCTTTTTCTCTTCGGGCATCATGTCTATATGCTTCCAAAAAGGAGGAGTTAATGCCATAGAAGTGGTTTCAATCGACAGACCCTGCTTTCTAACCAAGAGGTCAAAGAGATATGCAATTACCTCGGTATCTGTGAAGAGGTTACATTTGTAGCCGTGCATCTCCAAGTAGCGCGCATTGGTCCCATAAGAACTGATCTCGCCATTGTGAACTACACACCAGTCGAGGATGTTAAAAGGGTGGGCGCCGCCCCACCATCCCCGGGTATTGGTGGGAAATCTACCATGGGTGGCCCAGCAATATGCCTTATAGTCCTTGACCCTGAAAAACTTCGCCACATCGCAGGGCAAAGCAGAGGCCTTAAAAACTCCCATGTTCTTTCCGCTGGATGCGACAAACGCACCAGTTATCTGATCATTGATGTGCATAACGGTTTCGACTATATAATCATCCTCTATACCTCGGTGCTTCTCAGGTACCTCAACAAAATACCTCCAGGTGTCGTGAACCTTTGGTATGGCGGCGCATCTAGTCGTCGGCACTTCTTCGTCTTTTTCTATCAAGACCTTACCCTTTAGGTATTCTTCAGTTCTTTCCCTGGCAAGCTCATCATCCAAGAAAACATGAATGGCGTAGTAATCTTTGTGCTCGGGATATATGCCATATGCGGCGAAGCCTCCTCCCCTGCGGTCATACCTGTCCTCCATCGTATTGGCCATGATTGTAATTTCCTTTCCAGGTATCCTTTCACCATATTTATTTAATATCCCGCCTAAACCGCACATTTTAGTACCTCATTTGTCTTGGCTATTTGAATGAATAAGATAACATCTTTAATACTTTTAGTCCTAACTGACGTTCTTATTCTTGAGTATAGAAATTAGTTCCTTATTCTCCTCCTTATTCTTAACTTTGGTCTTTATGAAACTACCCTCAAAATCTGGTATGTCAGTCACGTTTCTAACTTCGATGCTTTTATTTATCAAGTTATTGAACATTCTAAGTTTTTACCTCACTCTTTTTTATATATGATTCACAGCCACGCCAGTTGATTTCTATTTGATACTTTAATGGATCGATTATATGGATCTCTTTAAATGCCGCTATTCGCTCCCCACAAGAATCACATTTTCCACATGCAGGTCTAACTCCTCTATAACATGTATGTGTCAATTCAAATGGGACCCCTAGACTTATCCCCTCTATTAAAATCTCAGTCTTTCTTTTATCAATGAATGGAGTTTGGATTTTAATTAAAGTATCTTCTTTGGCACCTAACTGTAATGTTTTCTCCAACGAATCGAAAAAATCCCTTCTACAATCTCTGAAGGTCTCATAATCCTCCAACACTGGAGAAATGAACAACTCATTTATCCCTTTAGACAGAGCATATGCCGCAGCATAAATAATAAAAAAAGTGTTTCTGAATGGGACCACTGTGTCGATCTGTCTATTTTCTTCTTGATCAGGTATTACTATGTCTGATTCTATAAGAGAACTTCTTCCAAACAGGCCTAGGTCGATCCTCAAAATATTATGGGGGATATTCAATCTACTAGATATCTTTCGTGCACAATCCAATTCTATTAAATGTTTTTGTCCATAATCAAAGCTCAAAGCCTCTACTTCATAACCCATATCTAACAGCTGGTAGAGCATAACAGTTGAATCCATACCACCGCTAAACAAGCACATAGCCTTCATTGTTCCATCAACCTTTGTATTTATTCGTTATAGGCATTCTCCTACCGGACCCAAAAGCCTTTGGTGTAATGCGTATGCCTAAAGCTGCTTGCTGTCTTTTGTATTCATTGTGATCGACTCTCCAAATAACATCCGAAACAATCTCCTCGTCGAATCCTTGACCTATTATCTCTTCTTTGCTCTTATTTTCTTCAATATATGCAGACAATATCTGGTCCAAGACGTCGTATGGGGGGAGTGTGTCGCTGTCTTTCTGCCCCTCTCTTAGTTCTGCAGACGGTTCTTTTTCAATTATCGTTTGAGGTATCACCTCTCTTCTCTTGAGTGAGTTGATATATGTTGCAAGTTTATAGACCGTGGATTTCGGCACATCTGAGATGGCTGCCAGGCCACCTGCCATATCCCCATAGAGCGTGGTATAGCCCACCGCCAGCTCTGATTTGTTGCCTGTTGTAAGCACAAGATATCCGAATTTATTGGAGAGGGACATTAGGATATTTCCTCTTATCCTTGCTTGAATATTCTCTTCTGTTACGTCTGATTTAGTACCTTCAAATTCGTCTGAGAGCATCTTGGAATATGCCTCTACTCCTTCGGATATTGGGATTATCTTGAGTTCAACGCCGAGGTTTTCTGCCATCCTTTTGGCGTCTTCTCTGCTGCCTTTTGAGGATATCCTGCTGGGCATTGATACTACTACGACGCTCTTAGTGTCTAATGCCTCAACTGCTAAAGCAGTAGCCAGTGCAGAATCTATTCCGCCGCTTAGACCTATGACAACCTTTTTGAAGCCATTTTTTCTAACATAGTCTCTGATTCCCAGCACTAGGGCATGGTATGTCTCTTCTATTGGATCCCTTTCTACAACAGTCTTACATGGATTGCTAAGATCACAGATCGACAGGTCTTCTTCAAAGGCTTTGCTTTGGGCTATTATCTCCCCTTTTTTGTTGAAGATGCAGCTCCTCCCGTCGAAGACCAGGTCATCCTGTCCGCCTACTAGGTTGTTGTAGACGACCATAACGCCGTTCTCCCGGGCTCTTCTTGCAAGCAGTTCCTCTTTGTCCCTGATTTTTCCCGCGTGAAATGGTGATGCGGAGATGTTTACTATGACCTCAGCCCCTTTTTTTGCCTGTCTTTCAGTTGGGCCGTCATCGACCCAGATGTCTTCACAAATGTTGACCCCCAGTTTCATAGCGCTTAGTTCGAAAATGTGTGATTCAGCACCGGGTTGAAAATATCGTTTTTCATCAAATACATCATAGTTTGGAAGGCAGATCTTGTGTTGTACGCCTATTAGATCTCCATCTGAGACTACGGCTGCGGCGTTATACAACTCACCTTTTTCCTCATCTACAAATCCAACAATAATATCAATGCCCTCTGAGTTTTTCACGATCTCCTTCAGCCTCTCTTTATTTTGCTTGACGAAAGAGGGTTTTAATAACAGGTCTTTTGGTGGGTATCCGGTTATAGCCAATTCTGGGAATACGACTACCTCTGCGCCTTGTTTTTTTGCTCTTTCGATGTAACTAATTATCTTATCTATATTCCCTTCTAAGTCCCCTACTGTGGGGTTTGTCTGTGCTATGGCAATTTTTTTATTCATTCTATCGCCGTTATATGTTGTAAAACGATGCTGCGTTATCGTGACAGACCTTCTTTATCCAGTCCTTCGAGACCCCCCTTTTCTCCAATTCAAGAGCGGTTCTTGGTAAGGCTAGAGGATCGGATTTTTTTGACGACATATCGCTGCTTATCATAAATCTGGACGAGCCGTGGCCCTCGATTATTGAAGCCGCCTCGTTGCGATCTATCTTTGAAGGAGGCTGGATAGATAAGCCCATATAAACACCGGAATCTATAACCATGGGCACTGTTTCTGTATTAAGGTGGTCTACTAACACCTTAAATGGATCGATCATAGTGGTTTCTATGAGGCGGAGTATCTCCTGTAGTGCCTCTTTCTTTCCCTTTGTAGGGGTATGAACGATGATCGGAAGATCTTTTTTGATGGATAGCTCCATCTGTGCCTTAAGTACACCTATCTCTTTTTCGGTTGACTCGTCTAATCCTGTTTCACCGATGGCAACAACATACTCATTGTCCAGGACATTCGGAAGTTCCTCGATCAGGTGGTCAACATCTCTTGGAATGGCCTCAGGATGTACGCCTAAAGCTACGAAAAGTTCCAGGCCTGCCTCCCTTGCTCTTTTTGTCTCCGTCCTCAAAAGTCTGTCGTAGTGATCGAGATACACTTCTTTTGTGCTCATCCGGTAGACGTCGTGAGCACAGGTAACTGCCTTTTCTATGCCAGCTTGGGCCATCTTGCCAAAATCTTCAAAACTTCTGACATCTGCGTGGATATGGGCATCAATATATGGGGGTATCATCCTCACTGTTCTTCTACAAAGCCTTTTAAAAATGTACTTCTTTGGATGAGAGTATTCAGTCCCGAGATGGTTTCATCATTCCACTTAATACTCTTCTTTTTGGCTGCCATCTTTATAATTGGAGAGGGATTCACTTCTCTAGATAACCTCAAGTAACCCTTATCCACGGCATTGGCCACCAATCCTGCGCCTATGTCTCTTCTCACTATCAGGGTGGTGTATCCTACATTGGTCCCCATGTCTCCTAGAGCTATATCCGCCAATTCGTTTGTGAAATCTTCACAGTATTTGCAACCAGCTAGGCGATAGGCCTTAGCATCTTTAAGAGACATTGATCTCATTTCTCCCCCCTTCAGGTATACCCATATCTTGCCCTTTTTGGCGTCGATCTTTTCGATCTGCCATGGGGAGATGTCCATGTCGTCGCAGATCTTTTCGACTATTAGCCTACCTCTTCCAAATATGCCCGCACAGATTAATCCGAC
>JBHICB010000015.1:0-15449 GCA_046759365.1 Hydrothermarchaeales archaeon (SeqCode) | reverse complement strand
TAAAGGCTGTAGCATAATTTTTTTTCAAAACGTTTATAGGTCTGAAAAAACAATAAAAATACAGGTATGAACATGATAATGGACTGGGAAATGCTGCTTGCGCTGGCTGGCATCTACATACTTCTAATTGGAATCATCTTCCATCACTGGCTTGTAAGCAAACGAATGATGAAGATAAACGAGGAGATCTACAAGACAAGCAATACCAACCGTAGGATTTTGGAGTCCATCCGGGCCATAGAGACATATGTTTTAGAAGGGGTTTAGAAGAAAGAGGAAGAGGAGAAGTAGATTTATTTTTTTAAGAATACCTCTTTGGCTGCTTCAACACCTTTACCAGCCTCTATGTTATAACCGCTTTTTTCAAGACTTATCTCCAAGGCAGACAACAATTCCAATAGGTCTTTTTGGTTCACGTTCCCCATGTGCCCTATCCTAAATATCTTGCCCTTGACCTCATCCTGACCGCCTGCAAGGAGTATTCCAAAATCCCTTTTTATCCTGCCCCGTATGTCGTCGTCTGTCAAGGTTTCCGGTATCCTAACGGCAGTGACGGTATTCGATGCGTCTTTTTCATCTGGAAAAAGGGCAAGATTCAAGGCCTTTGCGGCCTCCCTTGAGGCCTTGGCTAAAGTCCTGTGCCGTTTAATCCTTTCTTTAATACCTTCTTCCATAATCTCTTCCAAAGCCTTTTTTAAGCCCATAACCAAAGGCACAGAAGGAGTAAAAGGAGTGGTCTCTTTTCTCATGGAATACCTGTACTTTAGAAGGTCCAAATAATAGCTTTTAGAGTTGTTAGCTTCTATTGCCTCCCATGCCCTTTCGCTTAGTGCCGCCATGGCCATACCCGGCGGTGCCGCCAAGCATTTCTGGGAACCGGTAATGCATATGTCAACGCCCCATTCGTCGGTCCTGACATCGTCTCCCCCGACAGATGTTACGGCATCCATTACAAAGAGGACGCCATATTCTCTGGCAACCTTTCCCACAGCCTCTGCGTCGTTTAAAACGCCTGTGGATGTCTCGTTATGTGTAAGGGTTAAAACCTTAGCACTGCTCTCTGCAAGCACTGCTTCTACATCCTCCGGGTTTACCGCCTTTCCCCAGTCAACTTCAACTTCCTTGGGAATGCCCCCATAACCTTTTATTATTCCAATAAAGCGTTCACCGAACTTGCCGCCTTTAATGCAGACCACCTCGTCGCCTTCTTGGATAGTATTGGCTATGGCTGCGTCCATGGCAGCAGTGCCGGAGGCAGTTATCAGGACAACGTCGTTTTTCGTCTGAAAGATTTTCTTAAGCGTATCCCAGCAGTAAACCAGTATCCGGTCAAACTCCGGGGTTCTGTGACCTATCAGGGGCTTGGCCATCTCTTCAAGGACGCCCGGAGAAAGTTCGACAGGGCCAGGGATCATCAACTTCGTTCTTTTCATCTAAAAAACCTCTTAACTTGGTTCACACAGGTCTTAATTTAAATCATTCGGTTTATTGGATTTTAATCTCCAATTTATATATCAAATAGGAAAAACTCTGTTATATCCATCATAATTTGGTGGTCATGGATTATGTCATAATTTCTCTTTAAAAGCAAATTGTTGGGCAGAACCTTAAAAACGTCGGCCAGTTCTTGGTCTGCTTTTATAACAGTAAAGTCTTTTATCTCTCTTCTTGCCTCGATCTTCAACTTAGCCATTATCTTCCCGATGGGGACATCTTTTTTCATAATGTTCTCTTTAAATTCGTCCTTGAGGCGATACAAGGGCGTATATGAGGTGGCATGGACTAAGACCCTCTCTTGAGACATTAAATTGACCACCCTGAAATTTACCTCCTCCCCCTCATCTATCTCCAGGGTTTCTGCGATATTTTCATCTGCGTTTATTATCTTTTGGATTACTGTTTCTATCCTCACTTTGTCCCCTGTCAGGGCTTCCAAAATCTTTGTTACAGAACCATCTGTTGTAAGCAGGATCTTTTGGACAGGATTCAACCCGAAATCCTTTTCCAGATTTTTGAGTTTCTCCATCATAGAATCCAATAATGAACCTGGAAGGATAAAATGGTTGCGCATAAGAGATAAGGTAAAAGACGCTCTTGTCAGGGTGATATTTTGATGTCTATCACGAAATGATAAATCTTAGGGGCGTATGATTTGACAATCCTGTTTTCCATAAAATCGATACTTCGGCCTTCTCTTTTTACAATATCTTTAACTGTCTTTTCTTCTCTTTCAATATCCTCTTTATGCGATGTTGTATGATAGTGAATCATCCCCCCATTTTTTAACGCGTCAACGGCAGAAGGCAAATATTTGTGGGTTTCAAACAGATAGCCCATAACGACTCTGTCTGCCAGATTTTTAGGGGTAACCTTACGGCAGTCCCCTAAAATTGGATGCATGTTTTTCAAATTATTAAGCCTTATATTTTCTTTTAAAAAATTAAAGGCAGCAGGATTTTTTTCAACAGCATAGGTTGCCTTGGGATTTGAATGCTTTGCCATGGGTATGGAAAACTGTCCCACGCAGGCAAACATATCAATTACTGTCTCTTTTTCATTTGAGATGTTGGCCATCCTCTTTCGCTCCTCTAAATTTCCAAAGGAGAACATCACCTTGGTGGGGTCAACTTTGAAAATACAGCCGTTTTCCTTGTGCAAAGTCTTTGTCTTTGTACCGGCAATAAGCTCAACTTCCGGTTCCCTATAAACGCCTTTAATCTCTTTTCGGTTTACGACACTTTGAGCTTTAGGATGAAGCTTTAGGACCATCTCTCCAATTAGAAATTTTGAGTCCTCAAGTCCCCTTGGAAGCTTTAAAATGACTATATTGCCTAAAAGCTCCCAGCCTGTTATAAGTTTAAGCTTTTCAGATGACAGTTCTTCTTTCAATGCGTCCCTTAGCCTTTTAAGGCTTAAATGTCTGCGGACCTGCTTTGTGTCTCCCTCCTTGAAGCTGACCATCCCACCTCTCCAATGTGTTTTACATAAGTATCTTTGCAACCGCCTTTAAGTCCAGGACCTCGATGGGCCCAAAAAGGGAGAGTATCCCGGGCTCAGCCTCTTTTCCCATTCTAAGTATTGCATCTCCATTATGTCTGACGTTTACCGTGTACCCCTTCTCTTTCAGCTCCTCGGCAAACCCCTTAAGCTTCTTTAAGCCTTCCATTTTTTCAATTCCTCTTTTAGCATTTCAAACTTATCCATATCCAGGATGTTAAGATCCACGTTTTTCTCTTTTACCCTGACGTCAAGTACATCTGTATCTTCTACAGATATCGTCAACCCGACATCTCCTATTTCCAAAAATTTCATAATCTTGTCGAAATCCATAATACACCCCATTACTTTTAAAATGCCATTTAAATCTTGTGCACACACTGGCTTTGCTCCCAAAGTCTGTTTTCTCGGTTACTTTAGGAGCAATATTGAGTTTAGGAGCAACGCCGCAGATACTGAAGCATTTTTTTGATCATTTTTGGAAAATGTTTATGGCATCCAAAAAATTATATCATACATAAAAGCTATCCAGGCTAGGGAGAAAGTTATATGGAAAACGATAAAACAGATGTCCCAAAACCCTCGGTTTACAGGATGATGCACCCAAGGCTTACCATTATGGTGACAAGCGTGGATAAAGAGGGCACGCCGAACATAATAACCCTTGCATGGTCCATGATTACATCTTTTAAGCCGCTAATGCTTGCCATAAGCGTATCCCCGGATAGGTACTCACATGGACTTATAAAAGAATCCGGCGAGTTTACGGTAAACATCCCCACAATGGATATACTAAAGGAGACCCTCCTCTGCGGCAGGGTATCGGGAAGAGAATACGATAAATTCAAGATCACAGGCCTTATCCCCGAGCCTGCAGAAAATGTAAAGCCACCACTGATAAAAGAGTGCATAGCCCACCTTGAATGCAGGGTAAAAGATACGATGAAAACAGGGGACCACACCATATTCGCAGGAGAGATCTTAAGAGCTATTGCCTCAAGGAAATCCTTTAACGAAAAATATGATATTGGAACTACAAATTTGATCTATCACCTGGGCAAAAACGACTTTACAACCAACCAGAAAGACGTAATCACACCAAACTGGAGGGACTTGCTGCCGAAGTAATAAAGCTTAATCAAATTTTTCGACAATCTCTTCTAAAAGAACCTCCCTGTTCCCTTCTTCAATTACCCGAATCGGAATCTCTTTTAGTCTAAGTCTTTTTAAAAGCCTTTTTTTTGTCCTAAAATGAATGCTTGCAATCACGTGTTTTTCAGAGGAAAATGCATCTTTTACGGCTTTTACAAATTCTTCACTGTAAAGCTCCATGGGGCCGATCTCATCGATGATGACCAGGTCACAATCCCCCAGCGCCCTATTTATTGCCCCGACACCTATGGCGTTAAGATCATCAAGATTGACCCTATACTTTCCGACCCTCGGACCTGTTTTGTGGTCAACATGTGCTAGAATGCCCTTAACTCCAGAGCCTACGTCTTTTATCATAAACCCTTTTCTAATGCCCCCTTCCCTGATCTCGCCTGAGACAAAGCCCCCTATCTGTATTTTATCTTTTAATCCCTCTACCACCTTCTGACAAAGGGTCGTCTTACCACTGCCAGGCTGACCAGTAATCAAAAGCTTCATTTTAAATTAATTATAAATGGCTGGCTATTAAATTCATTGGCATGGTAAAGGCCGTATTCATCGGAAGGTCGAATGTAGGAAAGTCATCCACTATTAAGGCGTTAACAGGCAAAAGGTTAAAGATCGGGAGAAGACCGGGGGTTACTCTAAAACCCATGGAGTTCGAGTGGGGGGATGTAACCATTGTAGACATGCCGGGCTTCGGCTTCATGTCAGGCATAAACGAAGAAAAACGGGAAGGGATAAAAGATTCCATTGTAAGGTATTTAGAAGAAAAGAAGGACCTTTCATTTGCTGTCCAGATAATAGACGCCAAGGCCTTTTTAGAGATAAAAGATAGGTGGTACAAAAGGGGGCAGATACCCGTGGAGATAGAGCTTTTTAATTTTTTAAACGAGCTTGAATTAAAGCCGATAATAGTGGCAAACAAGATTGATAAAATAACGAAGGATAAAAGGGATAAATTCCTGGACCAGATATGCGAAAGTCTGGATCTGTTGCCGCCCTGGAGGCAGTGGATGGATACAATCGTTCCTTTCTCAGCAAAGACTGGTGAAGGGGTTCTGGATTTAAAGAGGCTTATAAGAAGCAGAATTGAATCAGCTAAAAAATCCTCACTTTAATGCCATCTTTATCTTTACCATGGTGTCTACAAACTCATCCTCGGAAAGCTCCTGCGAAGGTATCTCCATCTTCAGGTCATCGTCCTTTAATCTGGGTGTGATGTGGCAGTGAAAGTGCGGTACAAGCTGACCTGCATCTTTGCCTTGATTTACAAAAAGATTCAAACCGTCCAACCTTACAGAACTCTCCACAGCGTTTGTGACCTTCTGCAATGCCCTGAAAAAGGCAACCAGGTCATCATCCTCCATTTCTGATATCTTGGAAATATGCACCTTCGGTATAACCAGTGTGTGCCCCTTGTTTATCGGATTGATGTCTAAAAAAGCGATGGTCTTTTCGTCTTCATAAACCTTGTAGCTGGGTATATCTCCTTTTACGATCTTACAGAATAGGCAGTCCTCCATCTTTATGCCTCCAATCCTTTCAACATCATTTCAACACCTTTGGCAACACCTTCTGTCTCCATCCAACCTTCAGGTTTAATCGCGTCGCCGACATAGTACAGACCCTCAATTGGGCTTTTAGGACTTATATGCTTGCCAGATGTGATCCTGTTAACCGGCCAGCCGTTCCTGTAAGTCTGCACCATCAAGACTTCACAATGCTTATCAAAGTCCGGAAAGACCTCGTGCAGGTCTTCTATCCCAAGTTCTATCTCCCTCTTGATATCATCCACAAAAAGTTTTTGGTGAGTCATAAGCAAGTGCATTCCTTCTGGAGCCAGAGTGGGATCTGCATTTGTCACCTCGTTTGCACCGTCTATCCTTTTTGCCTGAGGAGTAAAAAGGACGCCCGCATGCCCGATCATAGGCTTGTCGCAGGCGATTGATATCTTTATGCCTTTTGCCTCTTTCGCATTTTCCATGGATTTCGCATAGCTTTCATCGAAGTTCTTCTCACCACACAGTTTAATGGTCTGTTTGGGGCCTATGTCACTTATAACGACATCAAAATTAAAGCTCTCCTTTTTTGTCGATAACCCCACAACTTTGCCGTTATCGACATCGATAGACTTTACCGGGGTTTTATGCAGTATTTCGCCGCCCAACCGTTTCAGTTCTTTAACCAAAGCAGATGAGACACCCTTGCACCCTCCTTGGGGTATGCCCGCAGTCCCGAATTTAGTTACGTTCTTTGTTATCGCAATAAGCTCTCTTGACGAGACACCAGAAGAATCCACACTCATAGACCAACCACAAAAAGAATCAGATATTGCAAATATCAGCTTATTTTTAATCCTCTTTTTGAGCCAATCCCTGTAGGACTCATCTCCACCAGAACCAAATTTAAGATCAGCCATTATCTTGGTTAACTGCAATTTCTCCCTTAAGGAAAGGAACTCAGGTATTTCATAGTTTAGATAATCTTTGCCATTTATGCGGTATGTACCTGGTGGATCGGAGAGGGTTATCTCAACATCGACTCCAAGGGACCTTAGCATCTTAGCCAAAGGTCCGTTGTTGGCGTGGGGGATCATATGAAGGGCGCCTGTTGAAAGTTCAAAACCCTTATAACTTAAATTGGTAAACCTCCCTCCGAGATAGGGCAGCTTCTCAAACACAGTGACCGTGTGCCCACTCTTTGCCAAGGAAACGCCGCTTAAAAGCCCTCCAAGTCCGGATCCGACAACACCCACTTTCATGCGGCATCCTCCGAGATAGCATTGAGGGGACAATAGCGGATACAGATCTTGCATTCCTCGCATTTTTCATGATTTATCTCGGCTGAACCAAAAACAATAATAGCCTCATTTGGACAGAACGGCACGCAGTGTCCGCAGCCGACACAAATCTCTTTAATTATGTTCATAATGACACCATCAGATGTATCAGAACCAATAAAGGATAAATATTTTAAGTCTATTAATAATATAAGGCGATGGATAAGATGGACCCTGCAACGTTGTTTAGTCTAAATATATTAACAGGCCTTAAAGTACTGTTTTTAATGATAGTACTGGTTTCCCTCTTTTTATGGTTTGGTGCCTTGGCCTCTGGTATCCCCAATATAACCCCTGCAAGCATTGTTACCACAGCCGCCGCCGCCATCGGAGCTCAATGGTTTGTAGCCATAATCTTTTCCTCAATCCCCTATATCGGAGGACTCCTAGGCTTTATATTCAGTATCCTCGCCATGGTCTATGTCTTCAGACATTTTTTCAACATAACCTGGCGCCAAGCATTGATAGTCTTCTTCCTAACCGCCCTTGCAGAGGTAACTGCGGGCATGGTAATAAAGCTTTTTTTAAGGGTCGACATATGGGCCTTTGCAAGGACCTTTATATTTGTCGTCTGATACTTATTGTAGCACTTTAATTGGCAGTCCAAAAGAATAATAAGACAGTTACAAAAACCCCTAGGAGATCATTATGGATAATAGAGAAGGCATCCAAGTTATAGAAGAGTCAGATGAGGATTTAAGAAAAAGATTTGAAGAACTCAAAGAATTGGAGAGGACCAGAAATGACATATTAGCAAACGTCACCCATGAATTACGCACCCCCATCACTATATGCATCAACGCATTAGAGCTTGCTAAAGACGAAACCGACAAAGAAAAGAGGAAACAACTGCTAAACCTAGGGAAGAATGCCCTGATAAATCTGAATCATATAGTAGGGGACCTGTTAGACATCGTTTCCACCGAAAAGGGCTCTTTCAGACCTGTGGAGGGAGGGTTAGATTTGGGGCAGATTATCGACTCGATGGTTGAAGACGTAATGCCATTGACGATAAAGAATGATGTCAAGATACATACCAAGATCGAAAAGCTACCAAAGGTGAAAGCAAATAAAGCGACGATGAAGCACGTGCTCTTCAATCTCATCACAAACGCCATCAAATTCAATGGGGATAAGGGGGAGGTAAACATAGAGGCATCATTTCAGGAAGACCCCCTCAAACCATGGGGTGAGGGTTTTGTTGAGGTGAGTATATCTGATACTGGCATTGGCATCCCACCAGAGCATTTAGATAAGATATTTGACAGATTCTACCAGGTAGATGCCAGCTCTACAAGGACCTACGGCGGAACCGGTATGGGGTTGGCTGTGGTCAAGGAGATCGTAGAGGCACACGCTGGGAAGATATGGGTTGAAAGTGAGGTCGGCAAGGGCAGTAAATTTACATTCACAGTACCCGAGCAACCCAGAGTGATAGGCAAGGGTCGTTAACACATTTCACTTTTCACCTGCTCTCCCCAAAAGTATTTTTATAATAGTATGCGCTTTGATCAGATATCAAGAAAAATCCATAAAGGGGAAATCATGAATCTCGACGAACTGATATCTAAAATAATGGAAAAAAGCGGCCTTAAAAAAGGCGAGATAAAAAGTAAAATCAAAGAAAAACAAGAGGAATTGGGGGGGCTGATTACCCCGGAAGGGGCTGCGCATATTGTGGCAAACGAACTCGGAATAAACCTTTTTGAGGGCGTCTCGAAGATACTTGAATTAAAGATAGAGAATATCATACCCGGCATGAGCAGCGTGGATGTTGTGGGGAGGGTGATACAGATATTTGAGCCCAGGGAATTCGATAGAGAAGACGGCACCAAGGGCAAGGTTTGCAGCCTGATTTTGGCCGACGGGACTGCCAGGATACGGGTGGTCTTTTGGGGAAAAGATGTTGACCTCGTTGAAGAGGGTAAGATCCAAGAGGAAGGCATAATAAAGATAATGGATGGTTATACCAAAGAAAACATCAATGGGGAGGCAGAGATACACATCGGGAATAGGGCGAGGGTTGTAATCGATCCAAAAGATGTCGAAGCAGATATTCCTCTCCCCGAGGAGATGCAGAAGAAGATAGCCGAGTTAGAAGACGGTATGAGCAGCGTGGATGTTGTGGGCAAGGTTTTAAGAGTCTATGAACCCCGAGAATTCGATAGAGAAGACGGCACCAAGGGTAAGGTTGCCAACATCTATATAGGCGATGAGACAGGCAAAGCAAGGGTTGTGCTCTGGGATGAGGATGTCGGATTAGTGGAGACAGGAGAGATCAAGGAGGAGGACATAATCAAGGTAAAAAAAGGTTACGTCAGGATTAAGTTTGATGAGCCCGACATAAATGTTGGAAAGTACGGAAAGGTTATTCTCAATCCACCAAACGTTGAGATCGGCGATGTCTCTAGCCTTTATGACGTGGGGACGTCATCAAAAAAGATCGAAGCTTTGGATGACGGAGATAGGGTTGAGGTCAGGGGGGCCCTTGTCGAGATATTTGAATCACTCCCGGTATTTGAAAAGGAGGATGGACACGGCCTCGTGGTTAGTGGCGTACTCGATGATGGTACAGCCAATATTCGTGCGGTGTTCTTCAACAAAATGGCCGAGACTCTTCTTAACACAACACTTCAGAAAGTTGTAGAAAGCGATGACCCTCTGGAGGTGTTGCTTGAACGGAAGAAGGAGCTTTTGGGGAAGGAGTTGATTGCCATAGGCAATGTAAAGCACAAAGAACAGTTTGATAGATTGGAACTTTTTGTCAATGATCTTAACTTAAATCCTGATCCAATAGCTGAAGGCAAAAAATTGTTAAATAAAATAGAATCAGGTGGATGATATGGAACTAGAAGAATTGTCAGGAGTGGGTGAGACCACTGCAGGAAAATTGATAGATGCAGGTTTTAGGGAGATAGCTTCCATAGCGGCTGCAAGACCTGCCGATCTAAAGGATGCCGCAGGTATCGGTGAGGTTGCCGCCTCAAGGATAATAATTGCTGCAAAAGAATCTTTGGATATCAGATTTTTGACAGGGAAAGAACTCCAAGAAAAGAGGGCATTAGTAGGTAGAATAACAACCGGAAGCTCCATCTTGGATGATCTTTTGGGAGGAGGTGTAGAGACACAAGCTATAACAGAACTATTTGGCGAATTCGGATCCGGCAAGACACAAATAGCCCATCAGCTCTCGGTCAATGTCCAACTACCCAAAGACCAGGGAGGTTTGGAGAAAAAGGTGATTTATATAGACACCGAAAATACTTTCAGGCCAGAGAGGATCGTACAGATGTCGGAGAACCTGGGGGTGGACCCCGATGAAATCTTGGAGAATATAAGTATTGCAAAGGCCTATAACTCAGATGACCAGATTCTCTGGGCAGAAAAGGCCGGTGATATATGTCAAGACGGTGATATAGGTCTACTGGTAGTTGACTCGTTGACTTCGCAATTCAGAGCGGACTATACAGGGAGAGGTAGCTTGGCGGAGAGGCAGCAAAAGCTGAACAGGCACATGCACACAGTCCAGAAGATTGCATTTGTCAATAATCTTGCAGTAGTCGTTACAAATCAAGTGATGTCGAAGCCTGACGTATTCTTCGGTGATCCTACAGTGGCTATTGGGGGGCACATTGTAGGCCATACCGCCACTTTCAGGATCTACCTTCGCAAATCCAAGGGAGGTAAGAGGGTTGGAAGGCTAATAGACTCACCAAACCTGCCCGAAGGAGAGGCCATATTCAAAATCGTAACTGAAGGAGTAATGGACTGAATTTAGATTAATTTAGCACAAAAGGAATACGTGTCTTTTTTAAACACCGTTTCGGCTGATGAGGCTTCTCTTACTAGAGGGGAAAAGCTCTATGCAGTCTACTGTGACATGTGCCATGGTAGAACAGGATCCGCTAAAGAAGAGGTAACTAGAAATTTTGAAGTGAGTCCCTCCCCCTTAACCGACGAAAAAATTAACAGTTATACAGACGGAGGACTCTTTTATTTAATAACCAACGGAGTGGAGGGGACAAAGATGAGGCCTTTTAGGGAGATGGATGAAGAGGACCGATGGAATATCGTTAATTACGTAAAAGCTTTGCCCAAAAAGAGGACCATACTTGATAGTATCAGGGAATTTGTTTCCCTCTAAAAAAATTACATCAGGCTCTGATTTTTAAAAAAACAATTTGCCAATATCTCCATATCTTACATCAGAGTTCTCCTTTTTCCACGAATTAAGATATAAAAGCTAAAGTATCGAATAAACTGCAATCACGGTAAAGAAACTACACGCCGTTGCCAAAAGATTGACAGTGTTGTTTCCAACAATCTCGCTTTGCTCCAGCGTAGCGCCGAGAAAACTGTCAATAGTAGTGCCGATTAAGCCCCCGATTACCACAGATATAATCAACGGTATTTGTTCTATACCGGATATACTGAAAATCAAAGCTATTATCACAACGACAATTGAGGCACTAATGGCGGCCATATTCCCCAAGAGTGTTATGGCACCATCCGTCCCGATTTCTACTTCTTTCCAAGTGGTTATTAATCTGGGCTTTTTTGATGATAGCTGCCCTATCTCGCTTGATGTTGTATCGGCTGTTGCCGCAGCTATTGCACCTACAAAACCCACATAAAACAGATTGTTATTTGTTTTGGCAGCAAAATATAAAAATGCCCCCAAAACAGGTACAAGACCGTTTGCCAAAATATTGTCTACGCTTCTGATCTTCTCCTGCTCAGTCCTTCTTTTTTTCTTATCTTTTATGCCCATCCTTGTTGTGACAGCGCCAATCACGTGAAGAGACAGTAATACCATGAACCCCGAAAACCCTAGAGACAAGTAGGTGATCAAACCTAAGAAGAAGGCGGCCACAGAACCCTTTTCGTCTAGAACATGGAATTTCAATGTCGGGTAACCCAAGATAAGGCAAATTACCACGTACTGAAGTGCCAAATAAGGGTCTAGCGCCCTCAGTCTTCCTACAGATACAAGGGTTAATACATGGAGGGTAACAGCTGTGCTTACAGGAACCGACAAATTGTCGTCAATGGTGATGTCCAGTATTTCCACAAGAGCGCCTACAAAACTGGTTATAATAGCATAAAGGAATAATCTAATAGTAGAGGCTTCATTAATAATAGGGAAGGCTTCTTTAATTAAGATTAAGATAAAAAAAGATGAAATAGAAGCGAAGATAAAGAATGCCAAAGCACCCTCCAAGGTTTTCTCCTTTTTGGCCCAACCTACATGGCTTCCCCCAAATCTCCTCCCAATTACAGTTGCAAACCCATCACCAAAGCCCATTATTACAATGCATACAGCAGCAAGGTAAAGGGGGAAAAAGACAACTAGGAAGACGGCCACCAAACCAAAAAAAAGGGGGCCCCTAGCATAACCTCGTCTCCAATCTTCACTCTTTGCAATCACGTTGAAGAATTGGGACTTACTGGGAATTGCCAATAAGTATATTGTAATAAATATAACAAGTGCTGCAAAGATAGCTTTAACCCTGCTTAAGTACTTCAAAAATACGGCTGTAAAACCTACAAGGATGTGAAGAACATCCCTCCCCTCCAAATTTTTTTTCAAGGCTATACACCCTTATTCTATTCCTTCTTTCTCCATTATCCCTCTCGCCGCCATTACACCCGTTGCAGAGGCTGTTATGATGCCTCTAGATATCCCTGCACCATCCCCGGCGACAAAGAGATTTTCCCGGCTTGTCTCCATAGATCGGCCTATCTCCACCCTCATCGCATAGAATTTAATCTCGGTCGCATAGAGGAGGGATGAATCCGAAGCAACGCCGGGGATAACTTTGTCCAGCTTCTCCAATCCCTCAATTATGTTAGTAACTATCCTGTGAGGCATGACCATCGCAATGTCGCCCGGAGTCACAGCTGTCAGGGTGGGGATAACGTGGCTCCTCTTTATCCTCTTCCATGTCGATCTCCTGCCCCTCCTTAGATCACCGAGTCTTTGGATCAGTGGTTTACCGCCACCCAATGTCGTGGCTGTTCTGGCAATCGACTCTCCGTATTCAGTAGAATTCTCAATGGGCTCTGTCAGAACTATCTTGGTAAGAAATGCGAAGTTTGTATTCTCAGACTGTTTGTCTCTTAGGGAATGTCCATTCACGCCGATATAGTCTCTATAGGCCTCTCTTACAACATAGCCCCTGTGATTTACACAGAAGGTTCGGACAAAGTCGTCATAGGTCTCAGTTATTATATGGAATTTCGGGTCGCGATTGATCTTACAGATGGGGTCCATGACAATACCTGGGACTTCAACCCTGACCCCTACATCGATGGCGTCGTGTCTTATCTTAAGACCGAGCTTTTCCGACTGATCCACCAGCCAAGGTGCACCTGCCCTTCCCGGTGCGGCCACAAGGTATTTCGCTTTAAAATGCTTGCCATTAGAAAGCTTAACCCCTATACTGCCGGATGAAATGTCTTCGACTACCGTTTTTAGAATGAAATCTACGCCGTTTTTTTTCAGGGTGTCTCTTATGGACTTTATTACCTCCGATGTATGATCACTTCCTATGTGCCGCTGAGGGATCTGCACAAATTGCACACCAGCCGAGGCAGCCTTTCTGGATAGCTCTTCTTCTTCATCAGCGGTGGCTTCATACAGTTTTTCGGGAGCTCCATTTTCAACGTAGATCTTATCGACATATCTTATCAGGTCCCAAGCCTCGGTTTTGCTTAAAAATTCAAAGAGATTCCCTCCAATGTCTGGGCGTATATTCAATGTCCCATCTGACAAACCGCCAGCCCCACCCACACCAGATAAAACATTGCATGGGACACACTTTACACATTCCCCCTTCTTCTCCATGGGGCATTTTCTTTTGTCAACATCCCTGCCCTCATCGATTATAACGATCTTAAAGTCAGTTCTAGTTGAGAGCTCGTAGGCAGCAAACATGCCTGCAGGCCCTGCCCCAATGATTATGACATCATAATCCATTTTCTTCACGTTTATCTCACACGAATCCTTCTTTTTCGTGACAAAAGCCTCTTCTTTCTCAGCGTTCTCCTATTTTAAAGTTACCCTCTCTGTGATATTTATTAAAGGAATTCTTTCGCTCAATTAATATGGCACTGTTTTTAACATTGATATATATCATGGGGCATGCTAAAAAACCGAGATAAAAGATAGCTACATGGAAATATATTTATAACGATTATTAATTATTGATCGTGAAAAGTATCCGGAATTGGATCTCTATTGGATTGGTGCATTGAAATGACGCTATATGGAAATTACATCCCTGCAGTTATATTTGTGATTGTTGGCGTGTTAGTTCCGAGTGTTTTGATGCTTGTTTCTGGATTGATCGCACCGGATAAAAAATATGGGGAAAAATTAGTAACATATGAGTGTGGGGTTTTACCTACAGGGGTTGCCCATATGCAGTACCACATGCAGTACTACATGTTTGCCATACTGTATGTTGTTTTTGATGTTGAAATGGTCTTCATGTATCCATGGGCGATAGTCTTTCCAAACTTAGGGATGTTGGCTGTAATTGAGATGATCATGTTCATTTTAATTTTGGTAGTAGGTTTAGTCTATGCTTGGAAAAAAGGAGTGTTAGAATGGATGTATCCGATGTAATCATGCTAACAAAAGCAGATTGGTTTATAAAATGGGCAAGAAAATCAGCCATGTGGCCACTGACTTTCGGAATCGCTTGCTGCGCAATTGAAATGATAGCTGCAGGTGCCGCCCGCTTTGACGGTTTTGAGAGGTTCGGCATGCTTATGCGAGCCAGTCCGAGACAGGCCGACCTGATGATTGTTGCAGGCAACGTGAACACTAAGATAGCCCCCATAATCCGGAGGCTATATGACCAAATGCCGGAGCCGAAATGGGTCATAGCCATGGGCGAATGCGCAATTTGTGGAGGACCATTTTATGACGCCTACAACATGGTCGACGGTGTGGATAAAATAATTCCCGTTGACGTGTATGTGCCAGGGTGTCCGCCTAGACCTGAGGCTTTAATTCAAGGATTTGTAGAGCTCCAGGAGAAGATCATGGCATCAAGCTATAAGGTGGAGACAAAATGAGCCCCGAAAAATATCCCACAGATCCCATATTAAAAGACCTAGAAAAGGTCTTTCCAGAGTATATTGTCGACACAAAAGTTGAGAAGAACCGAAGATTGTGGGCTGAGATTAAATCGGAAGGCCTGATGGATATAATGAAATATCTCGATAGTAACGGCTTCGACCATCTTTCGTTAATATCGGGAATGGATTACGGGGACAGGTTGGGGGTTGTTTATCATCTGTGGAGTTATTCAAAGCGCAGGGTTTTGCAGATAAACATAAAGATCCCAAAGGAGAATCCTGCAGTACCAAGTATGGTCTCCATCTGGAAAAGTGCCGATTGGCATGAAAGGGAAACATACGACCTTATGGGAATAATGTTCGAAGGGCA
>JBHICB010000014.1:0-15849 GCA_046759365.1 Hydrothermarchaeales archaeon (SeqCode) | reverse complement strand
CCTCTCAAACTGGAGGTTTAAGGTCACGTTCTTGAAAACACCATAGCCGTATTCCCCCATGGCCGAGGGGTCGAATTGATCAAAGCCCGTGGACACGACTATCGCTCCAACGTTAAGTTCTATCTCTTCCTCCTCTTGGTCATAATCTATCGCCCCTGCCTCACATATTATGCTGCAGAGTCCACATCTAATGCAATGCTTTCTATCTATGGTATAAACTAAAGGGGCTGCCTGCGGAAATGGGACGTAAGCCGCCTTCTTGCTGCCAAGCCCACCTACGAATTCGTTGGGAATTTGGACTGGGCATACAGTTGCACAGAGACCGCAACCCGTGCATTTATCTTCGATAACATAACGGGGAGTTCTCTTCACACTGACTTTAAAATCTCCTGCCTCTCCTTCAACCGAGGTTACCTCTGAGCACATAAGAAGATGGATATCAGGATGCCTTGTAACACCCACCATCCTGGGTGAAATGGTGCACATGGCGCAGTCACCTGTGGGAAATGTTTTATCAAGCTGCACCATCCGGCCGCCTATGCTTGAGGTCCTCTCTATAAGGTATACCTTGAATCCCGAATCTGCCAGGTCTAAGCTGGCCTGCATCCCGGTAATTCCTGCTCCTATTACAGCCACCGATCCAATATTTTTCATCATTGCACCTTAGGCATAATTCGGAATTATCTTGCCCTCCTCTTTCCTCTTTTTTGAGGTGGCTTCAAGCTTTTTTTGCTTAAGATTTGTGTTCTTTTTAACCTGCTCAAGGTCCACTTTGTCTTTGACCTCGATGTAGCCGCCTTCCACTGCTTTGTTAAATAGTTCCTCGCCCCTTTCGCTTCTTATAATTACAGTAGACCATCCATCGTCAGAGCCCACTGAGCCCACTGAGATGTCAGAGAAGAACGAGGTAAAGTTTGTGCACAAAAGGCATGCCTCTGGGACGTGTTTGTTGAACACTTTTACCGACTTTTCGGCGGTCTTTCCGTCTTTGGTAGTTATGATAAATTTGCCCTTTGTGATATCAGTTTTTATTATGTCCTCCATCTTGGTGTTAAACTCAGCCTCTGTAGTCTCTTTAAGGCCGTCATAGGGGAAGTTTTCAAAGCAGAAAAGGCCTATGTTTAAAAGCTCTATTCCTGGCAGGTCTTTTAACAGCGTAGTTTGGAGTCTTCTTGTGCCCGTCATCTGGCATCCAGTACCCACCGCCGCAAGCTTTTTTACGATTCTTAAAGATTTTCCGAAATTTACAACAGATGGCGCTCTGGCGTATTTTGTGCCGGCACCGCCCGTCAAATCCTCCTTGGTCTTCGCTACAACCGAATCTGTGGTCCAGTCTTCACCTCTTGTGGCAATTGAGGCGCCTTCAACCATCCCGCTTTCTATTGCGCAGAGCAAAAGTGATGTTACAACTCCTCCGTCCTGGGCTTTCTCCAAGATCTTTTTGTCCTTTGATCTTCCTGCCACTATCTTTTTGTAGCAACCGATCTCCTGGTCTTCCCTTTCAGTTCCGAAAACCTCTTTTTCAAGTTCCGGTATTGAATATGATACATGGGGACAGTGGTCGTAGCAGACGCCGTCAATGTTGCATTTTATAGCACCGATATCCAGGTCGCATTCCCCGGTAGCTTCAGGGCCGCTGTCTTTCCACTCCACTCTTTCGCAAAAAGCGGCACACGTACCGCAGACCGAACAGAGATCCTGGTCTATGACATCTTTTTTAAGCTCAGCAAATCCCTTGCTTTTTTTCATCAATGGGACAAAGGTCTCCAAACCTTCCATCAAATCACCTCTTCAAATTTTCCAAAAGGACCGTACTTAAATCCGCTATTCTAATATCGTAATCAGGCTCAGACTTTGCCATCTGGAGGCACTTTAGATGTATCTGGCACTTCGGACAGGGCGTTACCAAAGTTTCAGCTCCAGTATCTAGAGCCTGTTTCATCTTCTGCCCCCTTATTAAAGTATTTTCGTCATCACAATTGACAAAGGCCGAGACACCACAGCAGAGTGCCTCTTCCCTGTTCTTTACCATTTCTTCTATCTCGTAATCCATCTTTTCTAAAAGCTTGCGAGGAGCATCGAAGACGCCCATATGCCTCCCGAGTCTGCAGGAGTCGTGAAACGTCACCTTCTTTTTATTGCCGTTTGCAGATAGCCCTTCTGCCTTTTCCGACAAGAACTCTGATATATGCTTGACGTTAAGCTCAATGCCCAGTTTTTCTTTGTAATCCTTTGAAAGTGTCCTAAGGCATTCCGGACAGTTTGTAACGATAAGTTCATAGTCTTTTAAAAATTTTGCATTGTTTTTTCCAAGCTCTTCGAAAAGTTCTGTTTGACCCCTCCACAGCTGGTCGTGCCCGCAGCATTTTTCATCGTCCAAGACGGCCGGTTCTACACCGACAGCGTTTAAAAGCCTTATAGTGTTGTTGGCTATATCCATGCCTTCAAAGCCCACATCGTCTCTGAATATGATGTCATAATACGGCAGGCATCCCATAAAATACAGCACCTTGCTCTTGTCATCTGTCTTTACATTATCTGCCAGAAACTCTCTCCTCTGGGGCTTTATTTCCTCATTTTTCATTATGTTGTAAAATGAGCCGAAGTCATTGTCATGGGCTACAGTGCATGAGACGCCTTTGCCGACCATTTTGTATCTTGTCTCGCGGATCATGTCTAAAAAGTTGACATTCATTGGGCATTTAAGCTGACACAATCCGCATGTCAAGCAGTCCCACCCGCTTCCTGATTCCACAGCCCTCGAGGAGAATCCGGAGATCATCTCAAAGACCATCTTTCTTGGCAGAAAACCAGGCTTTACTCGTGCTTTGGGACAGACCCCTGAACAGGTGCCGCATTGGTAGCACTGCCTTACAAGTTTAGAAATCTCACTCTCGGTCATTCTCTCTCCGTTTAGGAGTTACAGGGTTAAAAAAAGTTTCTATCTTAACGAAAGCCTTAATAACTGAAGCTGTAAAATTTATCAGGGTTTTGACATGGGAGAATTTATCGCAACGCTTTCTGATATCAAGGACATCAAAAGAGTGCCAGACGATCTCAAAGGGATAGTAAATTTCAAGGCAGACATTGAAAAAAGGGAGATAAGGGGCGATGAAAGAGTTGCCATCTTAAATATTGTTGATACCTACAGTTACTTTGCTGTTTTTTTGGACAAGGGGAAGTCTGTTGAGGATGTGGAGAAAGAGGTAGAAGAAGGGGCCCATGCAACTTTGAATGCAGATACAAGAGAGATTTTGAAGAAAATCTTGGATAAAATGAAGAAGGAGTAGGGATGTAAGCGGACCCGCCGGGATTTGAACCCGGGTCAAGGGCTCCGGAGGCCCTTTATCCCATCTCATGCTTCCCTTTTTGTCCCCGGTTATTTGTATGCTTTTTTTCGATGTCTAAAACGCACCAGATACAGTGTCTCCCCCTTCAAAGCATACAGGAGCCTAAAAGGCCCGACTCTCTCTGAACGCACACCTTTATATGTGCCTTCCAGCGGCTTTCCCAGCTCGGGATTTTCACAAAGTTTCTGGATATGTTTTTTCAAAATCTCCCGGGATTTTCTGTCTTTAATTTTTTTGAACCGCTGTTTGAATTCTTCGGACCTTATTACTTGTTTGACTACCAAGTTTCAAAGTCCTCCAAGAATTTGCTCGCCGGGATAAGCTTAAGCTTGTTGGACTCCACGTCCTCCCAGAACTTGTCAATAGCTTTTAGATCGTCCTTCTCAAAGGGGACTTCTATCTCCTTCATCATTATAACCCCTTTATCTGTGACTTCCACTCCAAGGGATGTGCCTTCTTCAAGGTGTAATTTATCTCTTATCATCTTTGGGATGACTACCTGACCCTTCTTTGTCACACGTGTTACTTCAAGGCGTTTTGCTTTCATATACTGGTAGGAAATTCCTACCAATTGAAAATATAGTTGCAAAGGAGAATACAAAGTTGGGAGTACGGACAAGGCTAAATTTACAAAAATCGTTTATGACGGGTATTACATATGTAATATTATGATAACGATGACCACTGCAACCGTGCCCATAAGATTTACCCAAAAAGATATTGAAGAGATGGAGCGTTTTGTAAAAGAGGGCTACTTCTCCACAAAGTCGGATCTTATAAGAACCTCAGTAAGGCACTACTTAAGGGAGATAGCCTTCAAGGAATTTATGCAGGATACCTCAAGAGAGTCTGTGAAAAAGGAGGAGCTGGAAAGTATAAACAGGGAGATAAGGGATATCAGGGAAGAGATATGGAAGAGGGAATTCCGTGCACAAAGTCTTTCTTGATACAAACGTTTACTACATCGGACTCACTTATATCAACACAAACTCAAACATAATCCTAAAAAATATCGACAAGTTTACCCCAGTGACATCACCTTATCTTGTAGAAGAAGTGAAGATATTGTTCAAAAGAAAACGTGGCAAGGACTGGATTGGGAGGGTTCACGATTACACATCAAACCTTCAGAGCATCCATGTAATGGAAGAAGAGATCACACCTATTCTCGGGAAATACCATAAATACGTAACAGACAAGAAGGACCTGCCGCATATATGCACATACTTCGCCTCAGACTCAGATTACTTTGTCACCACCAATAGAAGACTGACGCAAATGAAAGTTAAAGGGATTGTAAAATTCATGAATCCAAAGAGATTTGTCAAAGATGTTCTAAAGATAAAACCCATCGACAGCATTGATGGAATCTAACCTAAACTTAATTACTCAATTTTGACAAAAAAAAAGCGGACCCGCCGGGATTCGAACCCGGGTTTCAGGCTCCGGAAGCCCGTGTCTTATCCAGGCTGGACTACGGGCCCATATGATATATACAATCCTATTACCCTTGGGGAGTTATTAACTTTCCTTGCTTTATTACTGAATTTTGTTCGATAAAACCGAACGAAACGTTTATTAATAATGAACAATATGTTCATTAAATATGAACGATATTTTAAGAGTCTTCACCAAGAACAACATAAAAATCCTAGACCAAATAAGCTCTGAAACACTGCACATAAGAGAAATCGCTGAAAAAACAAATACATCGCCTGCCACAGTCCATAAAGCCATCGAACTTTTTAAGAAACTGGATTTTATCGTTGAAAAGAAAGTTAAAAACAGAAAAAATGTAAGCTTGAACAGGAAAAATGTGGTACTAAAAAAGATAAGAACACTGATCAATACTAATAAGATTCTCACAAGCAAAGCATATAAAAAACTGAAAAAAACCGGAACAATAGGGGTCTACGGTAGCTTTGCCAGTGGGGAAGACACACCTGAAAGCGACATTGACATCTGGATTTACTCAAAGAAAAAAATAGACCAGATAAAACTAAAATCAACCACCAGAAAACTGACAAACGAACTAGGAAAAGAAGTCAGACCACTAACACTTACTGATGAAAAGATAAAAGAATTAAAAGAAAAAGACCCAGAGTTTTATTACAGGCTAAAACTAACATCTGTAGTATTAAACGGCGATATCTTTGATTAACACAAAAGACTGCTTTAAAAAACGACTCCTGACCAAGACAAACCCGAGTTTGGGGCTGGCAAAAAAGAGCTTAAGACAGTCAAAATTCTTCCTGAAGGAAGGCAACGACCTAATAGAACTTGATAAAAAAGAGATGGCAGTTATTGCATTGTACAACTCCTTCTTCCATACATCAAGAGCACTATTATTCAGGGATGGGATAAAAGAGAGAAGCCACTTCTGCGTAGCCAGATATATCGAATCCGAGTATGTTGATAAAAAAATTATCAGCCACAAATACCTCGACCACTTGGACGTCCTAAGAGATATGCGACACGAAACTCAGTACATGGTAGACACAATCACAATTGAAGCAGACCTAGAAGAAATAAGCAGGGTTTGTAAAGAATTCACAGGCGTTGTGGAAAAACTGATTACAGAAAACCTTTAAACAGACCAGAACAGAAACCACACATTATGGAGAAGTGGAAGACCATAAAAGAAGGCAAGACAAAGCTCATCATCCCAAAAGAAGGCGCATTCGGGGAGAACAGGAAAGGAAGAGAAAAAAAGGCGCCCGTATTCTACAACCCAAAGATGGAACTTAACAGAGACCTGTGTTGTTCTGTTTTAAAAGAATTATCAAAAGAAAAAGAAATAATATTTGCCGATCTATTGGCAGGAAGCGGGGCAAAGGGGATAAGAGTAGCAAACGAAACAAAAAACCGAGTCCATCTAAATGATGCCAATCCCGACGCATACGAGGTAATAAAAAAGAACGCAAAATTGAACAACCTAGACGTGACGATATCCAACCTTGAGGCAAACAAATTCTTACAGGATAATTTCCATGCCTTTGACTTCATAGACATAGACCCTTTTGGCACACCTGCACCATTTTTGGACAACGCTTTAATGACTTTAAAAAAAGGGGGATACCTTGGTGTAACAGCAACAGACACCGCCCCTTTATGTGGCGTTTATCCTAAGGCATGCTACAGAAAATACGGTGCTGTACCCCTTAGATCAGAGATCTGCCATGAGATGGGTCTAAGGATTCTTATTGGACACATAGCCAGGACTTCTGCAAAGTACTCAAAGGGCATGAAAATCCTGCTCACATACTACCAGGAGCATTACTTTAGGGTCTATGCAAGTTTTTTAAAAGGAAAAGAAAACGCAAACGCTTCTCTTGAAAATATCGGATTTGTTTATTACTGTAAAAACTGCCTGAACCGAGAGCATGAAAACGGGTTTCACCCTTCAGATAAAAAGTGCAGTTGCGGATCAAAATTTTTTGTTGCGGGTCCTTTGTGGCTTGGAAGCCTAAATGATAAAGACTTCTTAAAAAGGGTCTTAAACGAATCCGCTTATCTTAAAAGCCGTTCTCTTGACAGACTGGTTTCCATGCTAATCGAAGAGGCAGACTCTTTTTTCTATTTTGATACTCACAGAATAGCCAAGAATTTACACCTAGAATTGAAACCCATCGATAAGATAATCGAAAACCTAAAAAGTGAAGGATTTATGGCAACAAGAACGCATTTTTCCCCGACATCCATAAAGACGGATGCTAAGATTAACGATTTAAAAAAGGCCTTTTTTTAGATGACTTTACCTTTGGCAAACTTTGGGGTCACTTTTTTTATCTTTACGTTCAATTGTTCGCCCACTTTCGCATCCTCAACAATGATAGGGAATCCTTTAACAAAGGCTATGCCATCTCCCTCTTTCCCGAGTTTTTCTATCGTAACTTCAAGTTCGTCCCCATACCTAACAGGTGTATCAAGAAGGCCTTTTCCAAGGATATAAACCTCAGAACTCTTGTCCCTTGAGGCTTCGGGCTTTACGATCTTTGTAATTCTAAATCTCCTTTTAACTTCCTCAGTAAACCCCTTTAGTTCACCGCCCTGGAAGACCTTGACCATGAAATTTCCCCCCGGCGGCAAGAGTTCATTTGCAATACCAAGGGCTGTCCTGGCCAATTCTACAGATCTGAAATGGTCGATATCCCATACGCCCGAGATATCCGGCGACGCATCAGAAATAACGATGTCTGCATCTTTTGGTAATATCTCTTTTATTTTTTCGATGATCTTCTTATCTGTAATATCCTCTTGTATTGTCATTATATTCTTCTTATCAAAGGCATCAATGCCCTCCAAATCTATTCCTAAAACAAAACCTTCTTCCCCTACCATCTCGCCTGTAATCTGAAGCCATCCGCCCGGCGCAGCCCCAAGGTCAACAACAACGTTTTTTTTCTTGATTATCTTAAATCTCTTGTTGATCTGCTTAAGTTTAAAGGCGGCTCTAGATCTGTAATGCTCTTTTTTTGCCTGCTTGTAAAAGCGGTCTTTCTTCCTATCTTTTTGCCACTTTTTCCCCATTTTATTCCCTTAGAATATGGATTTGATCAATGGCACAATTACCTTGGGGATGGAGATGAAAGTCCCTAGGATGCTCCCGATATTGGCAAATGCTGCGACAAGTAATACCTTGAAGGCCTTGTTGTGATACATCTCCTTCATTCCAGTGGTCTTGAACATATCTGAGACATCTCCAACCGTAACGTTCCGAACCTTTATTTCTGTCGCGCCGGCAAACCAGCCAGCAGCAAGGAAAGGGTTAAGTGATGTCAGGGGTGACGCCACCATACCCACCAATGCCGAAGTTATATGACCTCCGACCAGCAAAACAGCCAGGAATGTCGGAACGGCATTGAACAGGATCCACAATCCGATGGGCCGGTTCATGGAAATGCCACGAGAAAAGGCCAGAATAAAAGTCCCTAAGATCAAAGCGGGAATGGCATATTTTATCACCTTGGTGGTGTCGACCCTCTTCCTTGGGATCTGAACCAGTGTTTCTAAAGGAGGTATCTTTTCTGGGTTTTCAAGATAATGTTCCATGCCTTTTTTGTGTCCAGCACCCACAACCACAACTATGTTTTCATAGATTTTGGAGAGCTCCAAGAGCCTTTTCGCCATGAATGCATCCCGTTCGTCGACGAGGGTCTCGTAAAGGTTTGGTGAAATATCTTTAAAATTCACTAGTACATCAAAAAGATTTTCATCATCTTTTAGCCTGTCTATCTCTCCTTCCAAGTCATCCCCTTTGATGGTGAATGTTAAGAACATCTCTTTTATGACTCTTAATTTTTCAAAGAACCCCATCTTCCCCAAAGCCCTTCTCATGGTAATCTTGATGTCCCTGTCTATTAGAGCAACTCCGCTTCCCTCTTCCTTTGCCACAGCAATTGCAGTGAGCATCTCTTCACCGGGCTTTACCCCTACTTCTTCCCCCAGCCTTCGCTGAAGAAAAGACAGCATGGTATTTGACAGCATCATCATGAAATTTCCGCTCTTTATAAGGTCGAAGATGGGTATGTCCTTTTTTTGAGTCAGCCCCTCGTATCTGGCCATACAGAGTTCTACCGCAACCAAGTTGGGCTTCTGCTCACGAATCGTGTCTTTGACTTCATTTATACTGTCCTGCGAGATGTGGGCAGTGCCGATTATCGTAATCATTTTATCACTTTACAACATCGTATTCAAGTATTATATCCTTCCCGAGGGGGTAATACCTCTTCAGTTTCAATTCTATACCTTCTTCAATGAGGTCGAAACCCTGGCCTTCGACTAAGGTAATGGCATCTTTACCTCCCACCATTCTCGGACAAATGGCGACACTCACTTCGTCCACTAAACCCTCTTTTAACATTCCCCAGTTCAATGTGCCACCCCCCTCCAGCAATACGCTCTTAATGCCCATTTGGTAAAGCCTCTCCATTAGGCACCTGAGGTCAACCATATCAGTGCCACATGTAACAACCTTGGCCCTTTTTTTTATTTCTTTTAATTTCAAGTTACTGGCTCTTTTCGATACACTTATGATGGTCTTAGCATCGTCGTTGAGGACTCTTGCATCCAAGGGGACTCTGGCCCCACTGTCGACTATTATCCTTACTGGATTCTGGCCTTCATTTTTTATTTTGTGCACAGTAAGCCTTGGATCGTCAATCATTACCGTATTTATTCCGACCATAATCCCGTCCACACTTCTCCTTATCTTATGAACCCTTTCCAGATCCTCAGGAGAGGATATTTTGGAGTCGTGATTTTTGGAAGATATCTTCCCATCAAGGGTCATGCCTGCATTCAGGATAACATGCGGTAGGTCAGTCATCTGATCGTGTCCTATCTCCGATGAAAAAACTTTAAACTTTCTCACAATACCAAAAAGTTATTTAATCTCCTGTAAAATAGTTTCTGAAAAGGAGGAAATTAGAGTCACAGGCTGAAAGTGTATGCAAAGGTTTAAAGAGGGGTTAACTCAAAAATCAAGGATAAAAAGATAAGTAAAAGTTGGAATAAAGAGCAGTTATTATATAAGAAGAATATTTATAGTTTCAATTAAGTAGGACAATCACTAGGAGGTAAAGGCATGGTTTCAAGGTTGACCGAGGTTTATGGAAAGGAAGTATACACTGTTGAAGGGATGCACGTAGGCTCTTTAGAGGACGTTTCAGTGGAACCTGAATCTGGCAGGTTGGGCGGGCTTATAATCTCAAATGTCGATAGAGCATTCCAGGGCAGGTTGGGCATCGAAGGCAAGAAGGGATTTATACTTCCCTATTCTGGAGTCAAGGCAGTAGGAGACATCGTGTTAATAGGGAATATTAGATATGAGTCGGAATCTACTGAAACGGTACAATAAGAGAGATCCAAAAGAAATTTTTGAATCTATCTTGAAGAAAAGATGAACCTTGCTGGAGAGATTTTCTCAATTTTCTTTTGATAACTCTTCTGCCATTGCCAAAATTTCTTAAATTATAAATACAATAAGGAGCGAATAAAAAAGGGATTTAGGAAAAGGGTGTGCAAAATGGAGTTTGTTAAGACCGGTATAGGCGGCCTTGATGCATTTTTTGCCCACGGAGGGTATCCGAAAGGCAATTCCATAGTAGTTTTGGGGGGTCCGGGCAGTGGCAAATCGATTTTTGCTATGCAATACGTTTACAACGGTGCATCCCAATTTGATGAGCCGGGGGTCTATGTCACGCTTGAAGAGGTGCCTGAAAAGATAAGGAGAAACATGCTTAATTTCGGATGGGATATTGCGGGTTTGGAAGAGGATGGAAAGATAGTGATAGTGGATGCAACTAGTCCACGGGTAATGGCAGAGGGGGTTGGAGAGGACGTCATAGAGAAAGGCCTTGAGATTGAGAATATGATAGCGAATATAGAGGATACCATCAAGGAGATCAGCGCTGCCCGAATAGTTATAGACTCCCTATCTGTGATGGGGATATACTCAAAAACCGATTTTGGATTAAGGACCCAACTCTTGAAGATGTCTTCTGCCCTTTCCAATATGGGGTGTACAAGTTTAGTTGTTGCAGAGGCTAAAAAGGATGATATAGGGATCAGGGAGTTTCCGCCGGAGACCTACATGTTCGATGGTGTAATAACGCTGCGCTATGACACTGATTCTCAGGATAGGAGGTTAGCAATCCGGAAGATGAGGGGAACAAAGCACGTCCTCGGCGCATTCAAATTCAGCATCAGCGATGACGGAATTGGCATCAGCCCATGAGGATAGTTTTCCCTTTTATTGTCTTAAATCAAAGCATATACATCTTTACAATAAGTCTCGAGACTTTTATTCTCCCTTTTTGCCAACTTTCTTAGGACTTTATTAACCCCTGTGGAATACTGAATCGCCTTCTTCTCTCTATTGACAATAAAATCCGGAAGGCCCCTTTTTTTTGCTACTTCTCTTAAAATGAATTTTCTAATCCCGTCCCTTATCTTAAAATCGACAGGGATTTTCAGAGAAGCTTTGACAAGATCTGGATCTAAAAAAGGTGTTAGAAGTTTTAAAGAATTTGCCTTGGCTATGGCATGATCTCTTTTGAAAGTAGATACACGCGCTTTTTTGATATCTTCATTTAAGGCAGCTTGAAGATCTTCTTTAGACATCTTTAGGTATCTATGGTATCCACCAAAAAGTTCGTCCGCTCCCTGGCCGCAGAGAATATGTGAAACTCCATTTTCTCTTGCCATTTTGCAAGCAATGTAGAAGGGTATTCCGATGGATACATCCATGGGGTTGTAATTCTTTATAACAGAGATTACTTCCCTTGCATAATCTTCTACTTCCTTTGGAGTTATCACTTTGACTTTTATTGGAGATTTGAAGGCTTCTCTTGTCATCCTTGCATATTCAAGATCTGGAGAGCCCTTAAGACCGATAGTATACAAAATAACCTTCTTTCCTTTATCCTCAGAGAATTTGGCCAACAAAGAACTGTCAAGACCCCCTGAGAACAAGATACCAAATTCTTCCAAATTCATTATACTTTTATCTACGGAATTGGCAATCACACGATCTAACTCTTCAACCATGGTCCCAATTAAATCTAGATCAAGCGTCATTTTTATTCTCGTGCCTGGCTTCTTCGACTATATAAACCCCTCTGACCCCATCCCACTCTTTCCTAGCTTTAATAATCTTTATCTTTCTTTTAAAAAGAGGCATATCCAAAACTAGGGTTTCTGCCTCTCCCCCCTCAAAACCCAAGTGAAAACGATATTTTTTACTCAACTCTTTAAGACTTTTAAAGGCAGCAGAATCGACTTTTTTTCCAAGCCATGCTTTGTCCAACCCTTCAGCAGCCACTGATGTCACAATGACCTCAAAGCCTTCTTTTAGTAAATCCTCCCACAATTCTTCTCCATCCTTTCCCCATAAAGGAGCCAAAGATCTAAGCCCAACTTCTTTACAGATGGAGTCGATCCTGGTTTTCTGATATGTAGATGCGAGAGCACCAGTAACTATGCCGTCAATATCATCCCTTATTGAAATAATGGCTTCAAGCAGATCTTCTAGTTCCTCCTCCTTTTTTCCTTCAGTCTCCCTTGAGATTATAGGCAATCCCATGGCCTCTGCCTGCAATTTTGTAAGATGAGCATTGGGGTGGTGGAACATGTAGCTGTTGGTTCTTTTTGGAAGCATGGTTATAAGATATTTTATTTCATGCCCTTTTATGTGCATCAAATACATGGCAAAGAGGCTGTCTTTACCTCCACTAATCAGTGCGCCCAACTTCATTGGTTCTACCTTCGAACAGTTTAATGATCTCTCTTTTATCTGTTGAAATGATGAAATCTCTCGAATTATGGATAAAAAATTCAAGCTAAAAGGGGTTTATTATTGATTTATATTGTCTTTAGGATAAACAATCTCAGCGTATAAAGAATAATTGAAAGTATTATCGACCGATTGAAATTATATAAAGAGGTTTGTGATCCGTGGGCGCGCCAATGGCTTCTCTTACCTCCTCGTCATTGAACGCCCCAACAGGTGCGGATTTCAGCCCCAATGCTTCACATTGCAGGAGAATGTTCTGAGTTACATGACCAGCTTCAAAATGAACATATCTTACGCCTCGTGATCCATATTTCCCTGTAACCCTCTCAAATACAGCTGAAATTACAATGACCAACGGCGCTTGTGAAATGAACATCTGTTTTAAGGCGGCCTTTGCCACGTCGCGCCTAGCATCCAGCTCTTTTATTCTCTCGAGTTCATGTACTTGAGGAAGATACCTGAATACGCCGTAATAAGTTAAGACATACAATTCCAAAGGATATAGTGCCCCAGCAGAAGGAACAGTTCTCAATCTATCTTCGGATGTTATGCCTTGGGCAGCCCACATTATCTGGGAGATTTCTTCATCAGTGATATCGCCGGTTAAATTTCTTTTAGATCTCCTCCCCAATATCACTTCCTCTAGACTATTGTCCCCTTCAAAAACAGGTTTTGGTAACCTCATCTTATGCCCTTGGTATACCACCTTCGTTGATTATGACCACGTCTTTGATGGCTTTAACCGCTGTAAATGGTATATATATCTCTCCCTTTTCATTAACTCTAAAGTTGCTTACATCGATTTCTTTTCCAGGTTTTATGATAAGCATTATAATCTTTCCTGCCTTTGTTTCGATGGATAGGTCAACCAACCTACCAATGACAGTCCCCCTATCGCTTACAACATTTCTATCAAGCAGACTTTTACCTGTTATGCCCATGATTTAATACCTCCTGCCATGTAATATTAATCTTTATACCCGTTTAAATGCCTAAGTAGTATATTATCCTTTTTATTTATAAGTTATATTGGGGGATGTAAGTAGGAAGGTAAAAAGAATGGCGATATACAAAAAAAGTGAGAAGGCGAATCCGAGGTTTGATGAGCTTCACTTGATAATAGCCTTGAAAATCATATCAGATAAAAAAACTGTGGGAAGAAAGAGATTGATGGAAGAGTTGGACGTAGGTGAAGGCAGTACAAGGACGATACTTGATAAGTTGAAAAAGGAAAAGCTAATATCATCTTCTTCGAAAGGGCATAAAATCACAAAAAAAGGAAGAACGGTTCTAAAGAGAAACATGCCAAAGGGCGAGGAAATAAATGCCACTGATCTAACTTTAAGCGACGAAAACTTTGCCTTATTGATAAAAGACGTGCAAATTGATATCAAAAGCGGCATTGAGCAACGGGATGAGGCTATTAAGGCAGGAGCAGATTGTGCGGTTACCCTGCTTTTTGATGGAGAAAAACTGAGATTTCCAAAGGATTTTGAGCTTAAACTGGGCCATACAGATGCTATTGAAGAGGTCCTGGCAAAGTTTCATCCAAAAAAAGGAGATATCATAGTCATTGGAGGAGGGAGCAATAAAATAAATGCTATTAAAGGCGCACTTGCCGCATCAAAGGCACTTTGCAAGTGAAAAAAGTAGATCTGATCTCTAACCTTTGATTATCTTTACCTTCAAAATCCTATTCCCTTCCATCTTCTCGACTATAATATGTATATTATCCAGTCTAATTTCTTCGCCTTCTGTCGGGATCCTCTCTAACATGCTCAATATCAATCCCCCGATACTCTCAAAATCATCTTCAGGAAGTTTAATTCCCAAGACGTCATTCACCTCATCTATACCTGCCTTTGCATCAACTATAGCAATTTTTTCTTCAATCATCTGGATAAGAGCAGCCCCCATATCATGCACATCCGCAATCTCTCCCACGATCTCTTCTAAAACATCTTCGAGTGTCACCACGCCGGCTGTACCTCCATATTCGTCAACCACAATCGCCACCTGAATCTTCTTGTCCTGAAACTCCCTTAAAAGGTCATCCAGTTTCTTGGTTTCTGGGATGAAATAAGCTGACCTCATAGCATCTTTTACAGATGTTTTTAATTTGCCTTCATTGAGTAGTCCCAAGAGGTCTCTCGAATACGTTATGCCAACTATTTTGTCTATGTTTCCTTCATAGACGGGGATCCTAGAATGTCCAGTTTCAACAGTAGAGGAGATAGCCTCATTTATATCGGCCTCAATGTCGACACACACCATATCAACTCGGGGAGTCATGACCTCTGTGACAGCAGTGTCACCAAACTCAAATACGCTCTCTATCATTTCGGCCTCATCTTTTTCTATGACCCCTTCCTCCTCACCAACATCCACCAACATCCTAAGCTCTTCTTCGGTAATAAAGGGGGCCATCTTTGGGACTTCGCCACCCAAGACTTTTAAAAGAGGAGTCGTCACAAAGTTAAGAACCTCTACAACAGGATAAAATATTCTAACCATTAGATCGATAGGCTTTGCGACTCTAAGGGATATCTTCTCCGCATTTTTGGTGGCTAAACCCTTGGGAGTAATCTCGCCGAAGACTAATACCAAGAGGGTTATAACCCCAGTAGCAATCCCTACACCTGCACTGCCAAAGAAATTCATTGCAAGGGAGGTTGCAATTGCAGCAGCGGCAATGTTGGCAAGGTTATTGCCCACCAAAATCGTTGCCAGTAATTTGTCCGGATTTTCCAAAAGTCTATCCACAATATCCGCATTTTTTGCACCCTCCTCCACAAGCTTTCTTACCCTGAACTTATTTAAAGATATCAAGGCAGTTTCAGAACCCGAGAAAAATCCTGACAAAAATAATAGGACAAAAAGGACCAACATCTCGGCCCAAATCAGCAAACTACTCAACGAGTTTTTTCCTCCATACTGTCGAACATTCTAACTATAAAGAGCAAGATATATAAATCTTCGGCCATATGGAATCTTGGTTTTATGGACAAGAGATACGATCTCCACATCCACTCCATTTTTAGTGATGGCGAACTGATACCAGCAGAGATTGCACAAAGATGTGCAGTTCTAGATCATGCCGTGATAGCCATCACCGACCATGTTGACAACACAAATATGGATTTTATAATCAATAGCCTAGCAGACTCATGCCAAGAGCTTAGCCAATATACAGATCTTGAAGTC
>JBHICB010000013.1:0-16041 GCA_046759365.1 Hydrothermarchaeales archaeon (SeqCode) | reverse complement strand
CCTATATGAAGTAGAAGTAGCATTAAAATCTGGTGACTTAAGAGTTGCTAAAGAAAATTTTGCTCATTTTAACAATCTTAAAACAAGATTCGAGGAGCAATCTGAGCCAGATTGGCAGAACAACATAAAAGGCCAAAACAAGATCATAAAAAATCTTGAAGAAGCTCTTAAAAGTGGGGATTTGGACACATCAATGACACTGGTGGAAAAGCTTTGGAAATACAAGAAGGCATGCCATCGCAGATTTAAGGATTGACTCTATCTTTTGTTATGTTAGTTTTATTAAATGAATTGAATTTCAATTATAACTTCTAAGGCGTGTCTTATGGCCAAAAAGAGCATATTCGATGTTGTGGCAAAGCATTACGATTTTTTTACGAAAATACTGATGATGGGCACATATGGTAAAGTGCAAAAAAGGATAGTTGATTCGGTAGATGATAGGGGGGGTGCTGCCCTGGACATCTGTTGTGGTACAGGCTATGTTACAGGGCACATAAAATCAGGTAATGTTGTGGGGATGGACCTATCTGAAGGCATGCTCGGAGTGAATAGGGACAAAAATAAGGGCAAAGAGAATCTCTTGCTTGTAAAAAGTGATGCTTTTACTATGCCTTTTAGAGATGGAACATTTAGTGCTGTTTATTGCACCCTCGCTCCCCATGAGTTTTTGAATTTTTCTCCCGTTTTAAAAGAGGCTTATAGGGTCATGAGAAAGGGTGGGTCTTTAAGAGTTTATGATATCTATGACTCTCCTAATATTTTGGTAAAGCCCTTCACGACCTTTATGAAATATGTTGTAGAGATGGGAAAGTTTTATATCCACAATGAAGACCAATGGAAGAGGAAGCTGGAGAGGTTGGGATTTGAGGATGTTCAGGCTGAGATTCTTTATCATGCCTCTATCTTTTTAAAGGCCAGGAAGTGAGTGTTTTGAAGATAGGTTTTTTCTCTAATGCTTTCAAGCAATTTTCATTGAAGTATGCTGTTGATGCCCTGGGTAGCATGGGCTACCAAGGCCTGGAGCTTTGGTGTAAGGGACAGCATGTTACGCCCTATGACAACCAGGATCGGATAGATTACGTGAAGGATCTTGTCGCTTCAAATAATATGCAGATTTATGCTTTAAGTGCGCATTTGGATTTTATCACCGACAACGACGACCTTAGGAGGGAGAACATAAAGATCTTTAAAAAAGTAATTGATTTGGGTGTAAAATTCGGTGTTGGAAAGGTTTTGACTGCTTCTGGTTATCTTGATGGAAAAGAGCCTGACAGAGGTATGGAGGAGCGTTTTATCGATTCCATGAAAGAACTTGGGGAATATGCTAGGAAAAAGAATATGATAATCGCCTTGGAAGCAGAGCCTGAAAAGCTAATGCGGGATCCTGTCCAAACTGTCGAGTTTATCGATAAGATCGGGATACCGGTCTTCAAGACGGTGTGTGATCTAAGCCATGCCATTGCCCTTGACATGACCCCGCAGGAGTTTATCACCCCCATGCAGGATTATCTCTGCCATGTCCATCTAGACGACGGTGCTTATAATCTGCATCCTCACAAGCACCTGATCCCTGGTGAGGGGGATGTGAATTATCATGAGGTTTTTGAGTTCTTAGAAGATATTAAATATGATGATTGGATTTCTGTAGAATTGAATCAACACATAGAATATCCGAAGCTTGCAGCCGCCAAGGCAATGAAATTTTTGAAAAAAGAAGGACTAGTAGAATGAAAGGAGCTATCATCGGTTTTGGGAATATTGCTGAGAAGGGCCATATGCCCGCCCATAGAAAGCTTGGCATTGACATAGTTGCGGCTGTTGACATATGCCCTAAAAGGAGGGAGGTAGCAGCTAGCTACGGCTTGAATGCATACGAAACTTTAGAGGAGCTTAAAAAGAATGAGAGTTTAGATTTTTTGGATATCTGCACTCCCCAAAACTTCAGACTTGAAGCTGTTGAGTTTGCAGCTGAAAACGGCTTGGATGTGGTTTGTGAAAAGCCTATCTGTCATCCTGATGATCTTGAGGAAATGAAGAAGATTGTGGGTGGGGGCGACATCTTCTTTTTGCCTGTTCATAATTGGAAGTATTCGCCGCATTATCAGAAGGCAAAGGAGCTTATCAGCTCAAACGGTGGCGTGCTTGAAAGGTTACGGATGAACACCCTTAGGACCACATACAGTACTGGGAATGAGGATTGGGACCCTGATTGGCGCGTCCACTATGAAATTTCTGGAGGGGGTGTCTTGATGGATCATGGTTATCATAACATCTATCTTGCCATGTTTTTGTTCGGATGTGACTTCAAGAAGGCGAAGTTGAACCAGATAGAGTTTTTCGAGGGCTCTAAGATTGAGAAGAGGGTTAACTGTGAGCTTTTGTTCTCCTGCAACGGTAGCAAGACGTGTAATGCCAATGTGGAGATAAACCTGGAATGGAACTCCGATAAAAGGGAGATAAGGAACGTCTTCTACGAGGATAACCACCAGATCGAACTTTGTGAAAACAAGATCATCTCCAACGGCGATGTCTATGAGTTTGAGCACGCCCTTTCTGGTGACTCTGTCCACGGCGCCTGGTATCCTGATGTCTTCGCTGATTTTATTAGGAATCGTGAGTTTAAAGATGACCGGTATTTCAGGGAGGCAGTGAAAGTCATTGAGGGGATAAAGGAGATCTATTCGCAGGCTAAGGCTTGAAACTTTCGAATACTTTTATATATCTCCAAAATGTTCCTCTGGCCATGCTTGATCAATTAAAAGAGGATTTATTAAAGCTTGAAAACCCGGAAAAAGCAAAGATCCTTTCAAGGTTTTTTAAGACAGGAAAAGGCCAGTATGGCGAGGGTGACGTTTTTCTCGGAATCAAGGTTCCGGAGCAGCGCAAGTTAGCGAAAAAATACAAGGATTTGACCTTAAAAGACCTGCAAAAACTGCTCAAAAGCAAGATACATGAGCATCGATTAACTGCCTTGATAATATTGGTCAACAAATTTAAAAAGGCCGACGAACCCGGTAAAAAAGAAATCTTCAATTTTTATCTTAAAAATACAAAAAACATAAACAACTGGGATTTGGTTGATGGATCAGCGCCGAATATCACAGGGGACTATCTTTTGGAAAAAGACAAGTCTATTTTGTACAAACTGGCAGAATCCGATAATTTGTGGGAAAGAAGGATAGCAATTCTTTCAACATTTAGATTTATCAAAAACAACGAATTTGAGGATGCGTTAAAAATCTCAAAGATGCTTTTAAACGACGATCATGACCTTATGCATAAAGCTGTGGGCTGGATGCTAAGGGAAATCGGGAAAAGAGACCTTGAAAAAGAAGAACAGTTCTTAAAAAAACATTGCAAAGAAATGCCTAGAACCATGCTTAGATATGCCATTGAAAAATTTGATGAGAATAAAAGAAAAGCCTATTTGAAAAAATAGGCCTTATTTTTCAATGCTAACCTTTTCCATCTTATCCCCAGCCCTTAACGACAACACCACGTCCATACCTTCAGCAACCTTTCCGAAAACCGCGTAATTCGCGTCTAAAAAGTGTGCTGGTGCAAGGGTTACATAGAACTGGCTGGAGGCGCTGTTTGGATCCTGAGAGCGCGCCATAGCCAATGTGCCTTCGACATGAGTAAGCTCTGGATGAATCTCCAAGGTAATTTTCTTATCAGATCCTCCTGTCCCGTCTCCTCGTGGGTCGCCTCCTTGGATAACAAATCCCGGCTCGTACCTGTGAAATGTTAGGCCGTCGTAGAAACCGGATTCTGCAAGGTCAACAAAGTTTGTAACGGTGATAGGCGCCCGTTTGGCGTATAATTCAAATCTAAACTCCCCCTTGTTTGTTAATATTACTGCCGTTGGATTTTCCGTCATCTTATCAGTTCCTCCTTCTATAATCTCAGTTGTAACTGGTGTCTTTTCTTCAATGCTTATGGGGACTTCGGTTTTTATTGTCTCAGTTGCAATTGGTGTCGTTTCTTCAATACTCTTCGGTGCTTCGGTTTTTGTACTGCTTCCTATACAGCCTGCTATAAGCATGACAACAATTAATGCGACTATTACCCTCATGCGCACCCATTTAATCCACAAAAGCATATAAATCATCCGAAATCAAGTTTTTCCGCGCGCCTCATTCAATTAAATTGCTTATATTTTTTAACTCGTTATTTTTCTTTTAATAACGGATGGTTACCAAAACCTTTTATGATGTTCTAGGCGTATCTGAGGACGCTTCTGAAGAGGAGATAAAAAAAGCCTTCAAAAAGCTTGCCAAAAAATATCACCCAGACGTTACCCAAAAAGACAAAAAAGAGTCTGAGGAAATATTCAAAAAAATCGCCGAAGCCTACACTGTCCTCGGAAACGAAGCCCAGAGAAAGATCTACGACCAGAATATCAAGTACGGGGGCTTTAACTTTAAGCCCGAGCCCAGGTATGAGTGGATCTACCTAACATACATGGATGCCTACGGTTGGTTTCCAAAATACCGTAAAGAGTGGAACGAACATCATGATATGCTGTACCGTTAGTTAGCTTAATCGGTATTTGTCCCCCCCAATTACATTTATTAACACCACCAGTCTATCTTAAAAATATGAAGCTTTTTTGCCTCTCTGATATCCACGGCGATTTTGGGATAATTACCAGAGCTAAAAGATGGACAGATGATTACGACCTAATTTTGATTTCTGGGGACATTACACATTTTAACTCAAAGATGGTAGCTGAAAAGATGGTTGAATCCCTTAAGACCCTGGGCCGCATTCTTTTAGTCCCTGGAAACTGTGACCTGCCAGAGACGCATATGGTATTTGAAGACGAGGCGGTAAGCCTTCATGGACATGGGAGAGTCATTGAGGATATCGGCTTTTTCGGCGTTGGCGGATCTCCTATTACACCCTTTGATACGCCTTTTGAGATTAGCGAGGACGCCATCTCCAATCTCCTTAATAAGGGCTATAAAGAGATAATAGGATGCAAAAAAAAGATCATGGTCTCCCACCCACCGCCTTATGGTACCGAAGTCGATAAGACAAAGGATGGAAAGCATGGTGGAAGCAAGGCTGTATACGACTTTATTAAAAATTTTGATATTGATATGGTGCTTTGCGGCCATATACACGAGGCCAGGGGAGAGGACAGGATAAATGATACACTGGTGATAAACAACGGTTCGGGCCACTTGGGTTTTGTAAGCGTAGACTTCGATGATGCTTTAGATTACGATTTTGTGAACTTTTAAAAATATTATAGCCTCAGTTCATCTTTTCCCTGATACACCCTGTATGCTTCTTCCACCGTGCTATTGGCAAGGGTTATTGCAGATATGGCCTCTGTCATTTTAACAGCTTCTTTCAGGCTTTTCTGGTGGATGTTTCGACCAGTTGCATTTCCCCTTGCCCCGCTTATATGGATCTGATCATGGAGTCTCTGGAGGAAGGTCTCAACGTTGGTCGATGAACCGCCGGCACAGACTACTCGTGTCCTCCCTGCAGACCACACGGCCTCTTTGAAGATTTCAGCAGAATTGTGGCCCTCTTTTTTGGGGTAGTTTACTTTTACGAAATCCGAGCCCAAAGTCGCCGCAACGCCTGTAGCTCCTGCTATAAGATGCGGGTCTTTTTCATCTTTTACCGCTTTGCCCCGGGGGTATATCCAGAGGACTGATAAAAGTCCGTTCTGATGTGCTTTGTTGACTATCTGGGCAGCCTGCCTTAGCATCTTGTATTCATACTCACTTCCCAAGTAAACAGTGTAGCCTACAGCAGTAATAGAAAGTCCAGAGTCTTTTTTGAATTTTACAACCTGTTCCACATCTATCCACTGGTTGGAGAAAGGGTCCATCTGGGCTGTCTTTACAAGATTAGTCTTGGAGTTTAGCTTGACAAGGTATGGTACGTCGCGATAGTCTGCTCCATAAAAAGATATAAGCCCCAGCTGGGTTGCAAATACACCGATTGTGCCTTGGCTTGCAATTCTAAAAAGATGCTCAGGCTCCCTGTCGTCTGGAGGTATCAGGCCTGTGTCCGCCTCACCATAGAAGTCGCTGTTTAAGTGCTCTACCTTCTGATCTCCAGCATAGAGCATGAGCCTCCCAGTGCCTTTTGTCATCAGATTGAAATTCTCTATATATTCCTTTCTTTTCTCCTTGGGTACATCCAAGGGGACTTGAGGTTTGTCCTCCAAATTTGTTAATATTAAGCTCATTATTCCACCTCTATTTTACTCTATTTTAAATTTAGAATATTATCAGCCGAAGAATATCTTTGACATTTCGAAAAGTTCCATATCCAAGGTGCGATTCCCTGAGGCTGCCTCCTCAAGGGAGACCGGGACGATCTTCTGGCCCCTCAGGGCCGTCATCTTACCAAATTCGCCTTCGGCTACCATGTCAACTGCTGCAATACCATATCTTGTGGATAGGACCCTGTCAAAAGCTGTAGGTGTTCCGCCTCTCTGGGTATGTCCCAGGACCACTGCCCTGCTCTCGCAGCCTGTCCTTTTCTCAACCTCTTTTGCAAGGGTGCTCCCGATGCCCCCGAGGCGGACGTTGCCGAACTCGTCTTTTTCCCCGCTTACAGTCGCAAAGGTTTCGGCATCCACAGGCTTTGCGCCTTCGGCGACTACGATAATGCTATAGTTCTTGCCCATTTCCTTCCTACTTGTTATGCAATTGCATACCTCATCTATGTCGAAAGGCTCCTCTGGCACAAGTATCATATGAACACCGCCTGCAATCCCTGCATAGGTTGCAATCCAACCCGCATGTCTGCCCATGACCTCCACTACAATAACCCTGTGGTGTGACTCGGCTGTTGTATGCAGCCTGTCAATGGCGTCTGTTACGATCTGTACTGCAGTTATAAAGCCGAATGTCATGTCGGTACCCATCAGGTCATTGTCTATGGTCTTGGGGACACCGATGACGTTTATCCCTCGTTTGTGTAATGTATATGCCGCGCCTAGTGTGTCATCTCCACCGATGGCTATAAGGGCATCAAGTCCAAGCTTTTTGTAGTTTTCCAGCGCCCTTTCCAGGTCTTCTTCGGATTTGGCAGGATTTGTCCGAGAACTTCCAAGGATTGTCCCTCCTCTGTAGAGTATCCCACTTACTGCCTTTTTGTCAAGGTCCATGGTCTGTAATTTGAGAAGACCGGCCCATCCATCTTTTAACCCTAAAAATTCAAAGCCATAAACGTCGATTCCCTTCCTTACTATGGCGCGTATCACGGCATTTAAGCCTGGACAATCTCCTCCACCTGTCAACACCCCTACTTTCATAGCCGATCCTCTTGTATTTGATGTGAGATTCGTCTTTATATTTTTGGTCTCTCAATATTTGAAACTATTCCCTAGCTATTTCAAGCCCCTAAAGTCAGCTTTCAATCTTTTTTTCTAAAAGATATCCGATTGCCGTGCTTGTTACCGGGATGGTCAGATATCTTAGTCCAATCTCCATAAAATATGTGGATATATTCATCTCGGCCATGGGCAGGAGTATTACAAAATCCAGTATCCAGTTGATCAACAGCCATGCGATACCGATGGTTATCCCGTTTTTTAGATATTCGCTTTCAATCTCTTTAAAGATTATAACGATCAAAACCGCCCCTACTACTGAGCCTACCAGTATCATTATTGTCTTGAAAAATATCTCGCCAATTAAAAGACCCCCTTCGGGTGTATAGAAAAAGAAACCTGTCACAAAGGGAACAAGCCATGTAAGGATACCAAATAATCCGATTTTAGTCCATCTTTTCATTGTTTTTTCCTCCTCTTTATCCCAAGGTCTAGTATATTCTATTTTTAAATGTGGCTTCTTTTAATCTTTTGTATATCATATCGGCAAGGGGTTTTAAGTTTAGTATGTCTTCCTGGTTGTATTTGGTAAGAGTCCTCAAGGCTTCTGTGTCATTATTTTTTATCCATCTCTTCCACAGCCTTACCGCCTCGTAGCCGTCTATACCCACTACCTCTTCGTCCCTTTTAATGCCTACAACCTTCTCGATATGTTTTAATCCCCCGGAAAGTCCTATCCTTCTTCCTGCAAAGCACAGGTCAAAGTGGGGCATGTCAAAGTCGATTGTTGGAAACTTGCGCTTTATGAACGGCACATCAAAGGCCGAGCCGAAAAAGGTCACGATCAAGTGGTATTTTGAAAGTTCATCTTTTAGAGCTTTTTCTTCGAGGTTGAATCCTTTGATATATGTTTTGACATTCTCGCCGTCGTATAAGCCCACCACCGTCAGGTCGCTTCTATCTGCATCAAATCCTGTGGTCTCAATGTCCAGGTAGCATATCTTTTCAAAATCTTCAAAGAGGCGCCAGTGGTCCCTTGTTTTAAGTCTTCTTGAAAAATACCGGCTGTTTCTCTCATTTAGATTCTCTTTGGCAACCTGAAGCTCAGCATCATGTATTGTCTTTGTCTTTTCAGATATCCTTGGTACCTTCTCTTTCTGTATGAACTCATCCCATGTCTTAATGTCTTGTTGCCAAATGAGCGATTCTTTTTTGTCTCCCACTCCATCAAGGATAATGAATGTGTTCTTAATCATGATGTAGAATTAAAAGAGGAGGGTTATAATTTGTTTGTGGGAGCATTGTGAAAATTAATACATGGATTCTAATAAGGTAAATCCTTACAAACCATAACCTTTTTTTGTAAAGGTCTTGGTTAATTTGCCCTTACTACTCTGAATCTTCTTTATCCAATTCGATGGGTGAAGCCTCTCACCGCAGGGATTACACAAAAATATAGATTCAACAATGAAACCGTCGCCCCATCCGATCTCTTTATCGCAATGGCTACACCTTGGGATATGGGTTTCAGAGTTCTGCCAATAATTGAGGGCCTGGATTTTATGCTCAAGCAATTCGGACATTACAGCCGGACCTCCTTGATCTGTATTTTGATAAATTGCCCTTGTTTTGCTGATGTGAAAAAGAGCTTGGAGCCGGTCCCCTTATAAACCTTGGGAAACCTATTTTCAGACTGGTAGCTTAAAAAAATAGTTCTTTTTATGGTTGATTAAGGATTGGAACGTTTGTCCTTCCATACTACTCTGCAGCTTTTTCTTTCTTCAAGAAAACAAGACGTCTCCCATCTCCCAATCCTGTGACCCCGCCCCCTGGTGAGCAGAGAAAATCTCCAGTTTCATTGAAAAGAAGACTTGGGATATCACAGCAGCGAGCAGGGAGAAATAGACCATTTGCCCATAGTAATCACATTTTATTTGATGCCGGAGGGTTTTCAACTGGTTTGGCTTCTTTTTCTGCTATCAGTTCTTTTACCCATTCAGGCTTTTGTAGGGCTTTTACTAAAAAGCCACTTTAAAAAAGTACAGCAAAGGCTAGTCCGAGTAAGAGGTATGTTTTTTTCCTGTTCTTTTTAACGGCTTTTTCTTCATCCCTCTCATTCATAGGCAATCTTGCAAAACTTATTTCTATATATAATTATTTGAAAAGTCTGTTGTGGCTGGGGGAGTGGACGGCTATTGCCCCATTCGGCTTAGCCGCAACAACTGAATTTTCCTTCTCTACATGCTTTGATGCATTCTTTTATTCCTTTGCCTTTTACCTCTATTTTGATCCCGTCTTCGGTTTCTTTCCATTTTATTTCTCCATCGGTTTCTTCCATTTTTTCATCTCCTTTTTTATTGTACGTCCTATATATTGTATATCCAATAGTAATATATAAATATATCGGTCGTCCAATACATTAAATTATGAAGATGAAATGTACTCCAGAAATGTGTCCCCCCGACTGCTGCGACATGAGGGGAATGCTCAGCTTTATGATACTTTGGCTCCTTCAAAAAAAGGATATGTACGGTGATGAGATGGCCCAAGAGCTGGGAAAGATGAAAGGAGGAAAGCCCACCCCAGGAACTATCTATCCTGCCTTAAAACAGCTTAAAGAAAAAGGCCAAGTAACCTCGCGAAAAGAAGGGAAGAAGGTCATATACTCCCTAACAGAGAAAGGTCAGAAGGGTATCAAAGAGGCCATAGACTACTTCTGCAACGCATTTGGAGCGGTCTTTATGGAATTTCAGCAACAGAAAACTTCTGACTAAAAATTAGGGCTTGGATTCTTCTTTTCTTTTATTGTGTTTTGTCCCTTATTCAAATGAGCTATAATTTTAAATAACACAACTTAGAACCAAAGTGTAAGGTGAAGGAAGATGACGAATGAATTGGTAGCTTGGATAGGTTGTCAGAACTGTCAGGAAACAATGCGTATGTCATATATGAGATGGTCTGAAAATCTGAAGAAGGGGGTTTGTCCTGCAGGTAACGATTTGTCTCTGGCCCAGTGTGCCAAAACGTTGAGTAAAGTTATATTTGGGTAAACTTAAAATTTTAAATTTAGTTATCCATTTTTACCCTTTGACACGTCCCATGAAACCTGTCAATCAATTGCTGTTTAAAACACAAAAAGATAGAGTCACTGTCTTCGGGTTTTTGGTTTATTTTATCTCACTTAATGGCTCCAGCCAGATGACATCATAGGGTTCCAGTTTAACAGAGAGTCTTTGATTTTGAGATTTCAATTCCTCCCCGCTTATGAGGTCATACCAGTCTTCTTCGTTGGTGCCAAGCCCCTTAAGAGGAATCTCTATTTTGCCGGTCCTATCGGTTACGTTGGTAAGGGTTAAAATGTGCTGATCTCCTTCCGGAGATACCCTTAAGACCGTGAAGACCGAAGGTGATATCATCAGGACCTTTTGATCCCCATTGGGGTGAAAGGCGCGTTTTTTTGTTCTGACTTTAAAAATTTTATGAAGCGAAGAGACTATATGGAATAGCTTGGATTTGGGGTCGTTAATAGCATCGTTGAGGAGTTCTGAGTCGATAACTGTACGGTTGATAGCCCGCTTTGATTTGGTTTTTAGGACGGCTTCGATGTCGTTTTTTGTTCCGATGAGTCCGTGGAGGTATATTCCGGGTACGCCCTTAATGGCAAGGGCTATGCTCCTTGAGGCGATGACCCGTTTTACTTGAAAGGCCATGTCCTCACCACTCTCTTCTAAGTTTAGGGCGCTGTACCAGGTTATGTTGATTTCGTAGGGCTCTTTTATCCCTGCTTTACCGGCCTTATGTGAGATGTATCCTCCGTGTTCCTCTGCTCTTTGGATGATAAAGTCAATATCTGCCTTTTTTAGGATGTTTTTTGCCCCTAATAGCCCTACGCCGTCGTGGGTATCCAGGATGTTAAAAAAGGTTGTGGAGTTGGAGACCTTCTTTAGGCCCCTAAGCCACTTGGAGAGGGCTGTGGAGTCGCCTTTGTAGAAGGTGTAAAGCACAAGGGGGGACAGGGCGAAGTTGTATACCATCTGTGCCTCGTCGTGGCCGTTGCCGAGATATGAGATGTTTTCCTTATGTGGGACATTTGTTTCTGTTACGATGCTAACGCTTGGTGCAACAACATCCAGTATATCGCGGAAGAGTTTGACTATCTCATGGGTCTGCCTAAGATTCGCCCCGCGGGTCCCGGGTTCATCCCAGAGGTATGTTATGGCGTCAAGGCGGATGATGTCGGCCCCGTGTCGTACATATAATAAGAGGATCTCGATGACCTTCATCAGGACCTTCGGGTTTTTGAAATTGAGGTCTATCTGGTCTTTTGAGAAGGTGGTCCAGACATAGATGGGGCCGTTGATGGTCTTAAACTCTGTGAGGATATCAGATGTTCTGGGGCGAAAGAGCTTGTTGCGTTGCTCTGGTGTCAGTTCTTCAGGGGAGCCAAAGGAGGTGAAGAAATCCTTATATGCGGGGCTGCCGTCTAAAAATTCCTGAAACCAGCGGCTCTTGGATGAGGCGTGGTTGATGACCCCGTCGAACATCAGCTGATAGTGATGCTCCAGGTCGTGGATGTCGTCCCAGGTTCCAAGATGTGGATCTACTGTTTCAAAGTCTATTATGGAAAACCCTCTGTCTGAGGAGTATGGGAAGAATGGTAAGATGTGGAGGGTGTTTATGTATTTCAGGTGTGTATAGCAGGTCTTTGCCAAGGTTTTCAGGGGTGAGCGTTCTTTGCCGTGAACAAGATCGCCGTAGGTGATAAGTATGAGGTCTTTTTCTGTAAACCGTTCTTCAGGGTCGACGTTCTTGTCGTTTTTTATTGTTTCGGGGGTCTTGTGGGCGTAATATATCTTGAGGATCCGCTTCAGTTTGGGCATGTAGGCTTTTGCTGTGTCTTTGCCGTAGAGAAAGCTTAGCCATTTTAACATCCGGTCTCTTGAATCTTTTGGGATCTTTAAAGGGGGTTTTGTATAGTCCGGTTCCTGATAATGGACTGTGTCAGTAAGTTTTAGTGGTTTTTTAATGTTTTGGCCTCCTGTCTTATCTGATTGGACCGCAGCATAGTAAGATTGCTTTGTGGCTTGTGTTATTCCGAGATGTGTTTTATTTGACTACTATATACTTAAAAATAAAGGTATCAGGGATAACTATAAGCCCTATTTAAGGCTGTTATTCTGCCTGCCCCGGCCTTCTAAGCCTTGTTTATCTCCCATCATAAGATTATTTTTATATAGTTTCCACGTTTAATTTTATCTCTGGAGGCGTTGTTTTGAGGAAGGGTATCGTTTTTGTGGTTATAGTTATATTGTTTTTTAGTCTTGGATGCGTGGGTGAAACACCAACCAGTGCTCCCGAAACGACAATGACTCCTGCTACTCCTGCCCCGGTAAAAACAACTGCATCTCCTCTGACAACTGCTCCTCCGACAACACCTGCAGTTCCAACCACAACTCCAGCCCCTGCAACTACATCTCCTCCAACAACCACGCCGGCGCCAACAACTCCATCACATGAAGAGAGGGGTACAGAATCTCCGGAAGTTAAATCAGCGTCCAAGGAGAGGCTGGACCTAGAGCTCTGGCCCTATTCGTCTGACTGTGACGAGATCGCTGATATCAAGTTTAAGAATTCTCCTTTTGATACTGAGAAAATTTCATATATCGAGCCCATGGGCGAGCTTACAAGTTTTCATTCAGGACATATAGTCCCCGGGGATCATATCGCTATTCACTATAAGGACGAGTACATGGTTTCAGGTGTTGACTTCTATGCTCCTTTAGATGGTTACTTGGTTGCTGTTGAGCGTCATTTCTATTCACCGCCAGAAGGTTACCCCGAAGACCTGAAACATTATCATCTATATTTTGAGCATTCCTGTTCTTTTGTTACTGGCTTTGTTCATGTAAGCACCTTGACCCAGGAGATTCTTGATGCCGATGAGGATCTTAAAAAATTGGATTCTGCTGAAATTACCCAGCATACCAATGTGTGGCCCAGGATACCTGTCAATGCGGGTCAGAAGATTGGGACAGCTGCGGCCTTCGGTATGGTTGGCATGGTCACGGTGGACGCAGATATCACCTTGTCAGGATATTCAAGGCCCGAGAGTTATGATGGTCAGCTTTGGCGTCTTCATGCTGTAGCTCCGTTTGACTATTTTGAGGAGCCTTATAGGACACAATTGTATGATAAGATTCCGAGGACTGCCGAGCCCCGTGGGGGTAAGATTAATTTTGACATTGATGGGAAACTGGTGGGTAATTGGTTTGAGAAGGGCACTAATGGTTTGAAGGGTTTGAATACTGAAAGGGGGACCTGTGGTGAGTGGGTGTGTAACTATTGGGATGGTCATCTTGCCATAGTCTATGACTTTATTGAGCCTGAAAAGATTCGGATAAACCTTGGACGAAGTTTTGACCTTGAAGAAAAAGGGCCTTATGGTGTTAAGGGCAATTCTCCTGATCCCGCGGATATTGGCATTGAAGATGGCTTAGTAAAATATGAGCTTGTGGCCCTTTTGGATGTGAGTGAAGAGCATGGTATTAAGGTGGATGGGAACCAAATCTTTACAGTGGATGATGATACGGTCTTGGGTGTATTTTTAGTTCAAGTGATTGATGATCAATCAATCAAGGTTGAGATTTTTCCTGGTAAGGCAGCTTCTGAGGTAACAGGATTTACTGAGAATGCACTGTTTTATGAAAGATGATAAAATATACATTTATTAGTTTTCAAGAGGTTTTAAATAACACCTGTAGCTGATATCTTTCTGGTGATAGGGTTTGAGAATTGTTTGGGGACTCCTTATATTACTTGTCTTAAGTCTTGGCTGTATTGGTGAAGATACTCAAGTTCAAACTACATTTCCACCTGAAACCACTCTGGCCCCTGTAAAAACAACTGTAGCTCCTCAGACGACTGCTCCTCCGACAACATCTGCAGTTCCAACCACAACTCCAGCTCCTACAACTACGTCTCCTCCAGCAACCACATCGGCGCCAACTACAACTGCTCCACCTACTACGACTCCTGCTCCTACTACCACTGCGCCCCCCACGACGACACCGATGCCAAAAACAATTCCGGTATCAATCGAAAATAACTGCATGGGATTCCTCTTGGGCGCTCCTGAGGAGGCACAGACGGCCAACATGGCAGGAGCAGGTTGGGCAAGGCCGCATCCCGGGCCTTTTTCATGGAACAACATAGAGCCGTCCAAAGGGACGTATGTTTTCGAGGAAACAGACGACTGGGTAAAGAAGGTACAGGAGAACAACATTGCATTACTTGCAACCATCTGGCCATATGCAGACTGGGACCAAGCAGTATGCAGAGAAAAGACATGTGAGGTCTCAAAGTTGGATCAGTTTTATCCACAAGAAATGTTCGGCAAAGAATTCGGGATTCCAAAATCTAGATGTGCGCCCTGTAGCATGGAGGATTATTCTAAATTTTTAGGAAGGCTTGTTGAAAGATATGATGGAGATGGTATAGATGACATGCCGGGCCTTGAGATCCCGGTTCTTTATTGGGAGATCTTAAACGAGCCTGAGATGAATTCTTTGGATCTAACATTCTACAAGGGAAGCCAGGAAGAATACGTAGAAATCCTGAAAAACAGCTACCAGGCCATAAAGAAGTCCTGCCCCAACTGCCAGATAATACAGGGCGGCGCTGCCGGAAGCTCAGACACAGATACTTATTGGGAAAGGATATTAGAACTTGGCGGAGGCCAACATTTTGACATCGCCAATATACATTTCATAAGCCACGGAGACCAGAACACGCTGAATGTAAAAGGCTTCAAAGACCTGTTGATAAAAAACGGTGTTGACAAACCAATCTGGGTTACCGAAGCCGAGATGTCATCAGAAGATCTTGTTGAATCCTCCTTTGAAGGAGCTTTAAATGCCGGCGCTTCAAAGGTCTTCTTTACAAGGTTCGAGTTCGGAATTAAAGGACCACCAAGAGTGGGGCAGTATTCTAAAGTCTATGAAAAAATCCCGGGCAAATGCCCAAACTGAAAATGGTTTGGTATTTAAAATTAATCTACTTCCAATTTATCAATTTCAATAGTTTTAAATAACACCGCTTTGAGATAGTGATATAAGATTTTTAATGCTCTTACTGGGGCTTGGAACACTGTCGTACACACTCAAGGTGCGGATTAGAAAAGAAAACAAATAAACTACCAAAGCCAGACTAGATGATCTAAGCCTGTAAAATAATAATGCAAAGGTAACCTCCCACACTTATGATTAAATAGCGATCTCGATTTCAAGCGTTTCTACAATGTCCTTGTACCTGTTCCTTATAGTCACTTCCGTCACACCCGCCGTCTCCGCCACCTCCTTTTGCGTCACCCTCTCTCCCTGCAAAACGCTGGCTATATAGATGCCGGCAGCAGCCATCCCTGTAGGGCCTTTTCCAGACGTAAGTTGCGCTTCCATGGCAGACTCTAATATCTCAACGGCCTTCTTTTGAACTTCGAACGGAAGCTTAAGTTCTGAAATAAATCTCGGGACATAGTCCATGGGCGTTGTCGGATTGAGGCTGAAGCCCAATTCTCTGGCGACATATCTATATACACGGCCTATCTCTTTCCTGTTCATTTGCGCGGCCTGCGAGACCTCTTCCAGGGTTCTGGGAACATTGCACTGCCGACACGCGGAGTATATGGCTGCCGCAACAACACCCTCAATGCTCCTTCCCCTGACAAGCTTTTTCTC
>JBHICB010000012.1:0-16253 GCA_046759365.1 Hydrothermarchaeales archaeon (SeqCode) | reverse complement strand
TCCTTGTTTTTAATAAGGTCCATTGCCTCCTTAAGGTCTTCCTTTAGAGCTCCATACGACGTGGCTAAAGTTATCTCATTTATCCAGAGCTCATCCACGTGAATGGGGATCTCCACTCCCGGCTCTGTTGGTGCAAAGAACAGTATAGTTCCACCCCTATCCACAGATTCGAACGCATGGTTGATTGCAGCAACCGCTCCAGTGCACACTACCACTCGATCTGCAGGCTTCCCATCGTTTTCCATGATAACCCTTGACGGGACATCATCCATTGCATCAATTACAACATCGGCACCGAGGGCCATGGCTGCGTTAAGGCGGTTCTGGCTCACGTCTGTTGCTATTACCTTTTTAGCTCCTCGAACCTTTGCAAGCTGTACATGTAGGATGCCAGAGATTCCTGAGCCGAGAACTAGGACTGTCTGTCCTTCTTCTATTCCAACAGTCCTCTGACCCCTAACAACACAGCCAAGAGGCTCGATAAAAGTCCCCTCTTCAAATGAAATCTCATCAGGCAAATGCAGGGTTCCCTTTTCCACATTTATTTTAGGCACCCTTACATATTCGGCAAACCCGCCGGGATAGAAATTCGTTGTCTTCAAGGTCTCACACATCGTCCCTTTACCGCTTTGACAGTATTTGCATGTATCACAGGGGACGTGATGGGTGACAACTACCCTATCTCCCCTGTGGAAACCCACTATCCCTTCTCCCACTTTCTCTACAACCCCTGTTATCTCGTGACCGAGAACAAGAGGGGCCTTTTTAATCCTGTACCATTCCATTACATCAGAACCGCATATGCCGCTGGACATAATCTTAACAAGCAGTTCGCCGTCATGAATTTCAGGTCTCGGAACTTTCTCTATTCTAACATCCCTGTTGTTATAATAAACCGCGACTTTCATATTACAATCTGAATGAAATGAGTTAAAAAATAAAAGATTAAATTTCAGACCTCTCTTACACCTTTACCGAATCATCCTTTGCCGCAACACCGGATTTCTTTTTCTTTGCAGGCGTCTCTTTTTCAAGAAGCTCTTCGAATAATTGCAAAGCCTCTTGGGGAGCCGCGTCTTCATGAACCACAGCCCTTACTGCCTGAATCATTGCAACCGGGCTTTCTGACTGAAAGATATTCCTGCCCATATCTACCCCCACAGCGCCTCCCTGGATTGCATTATACGCCATGGTAAGAGCATCCAGTTCTGGTATCTTCTTTCCCCCAGCCATTACAATCGGCACAGGACAGGTATCAACAACCTTTTCGAATCCCTCGCAGTAATAGGTCTTGACCATGTGGGCTCCATGCTCTGCGGCCATCCTAGAAGCAAGGGCGAGGTACCTGGCGTCTTTTGCCATATCTTTCCCCACTGCCGTAACCGCCATAGCGATGAGCCCGTATCTTTCGGCCTCATCAACATACTTCGCAAAATCCAAGATTGTGTCCCTTTCCCAGTCAGCACCGACCAGAATAGAATAGCCAACCCCAACGGCATTCAGTCTTATCGCATCCTCAATTGACAACGTAACTCCCTCGTGCAACAACTCTTTCCCGACTATGCTTGTCCCGCCCGAGGCCCTTAGCATAATGGGAATCTCCGTATTTGGATCCACGCATGTGCGAAGCATGCCTCTAGTCACAAAAAGCGTGTCCGCGTAAGGTAAAAGCGGCGTTACAGAATCATCGAAATTCTCAAGCCCCGATGTAGGCCCAAGAAAATATCCGTGATCCACTGCCAGCATCACCGTTCTACCGGTTTTAGGCTTTATTATTTTTGATAACCTGTTTTTCATACCCCAATCCATATTATATACCTCCGGAAGAATTCTCCAACATCTCTGGTTTGACTATCAAAAAACCCTGTTCAATCAACCAATGATGAAATTCATATGTGGTGTGTGCACAGCTTTTTTTGCATAGTTGCCGGATTTTTTCATATTGCACTGATTTCGGCTCCTGCTCATTGAGTAAAAGCTGAATCTGGCATTTGACATCGTTGCAATATTCCCTTCTTCTGTAATCTCTATACCCTTTGATTTGCATAATTTTAAAAAAACCAAGCGGTTTATATAATTTTTTCCGAACAACCGGCTTTGTGTATTTAGTCGCTTTTGTGTAAAAAGTAGCTGTTTTGTGTAAGAAGTAGATATTCTGTGTAAAAAGTCACTTGAAATCATGACTTTCTACACAAAGCCCGAACAACCAACTTTTATTTATCTGTTGTATGTTCCGACCAATTCATCCTCTGCTAGGATGTGGCCTTGCATTGTTTTTTCTAATTGTTTTTTACTTTCACCCTCAGGCAAATCAAACATAATATCTAAAGCATACGCTTTGAATCGATAGCGATGAGTGGGACCTGGAGGGGGGCATGGTCCACGATATCGCAACTCTCCAAAATCATTTTTTCCTTGTTTTTCTATATGTGCACCTTCAGAAAGCTCCTTAATATCTGATGGAAGATTCCAAGCAATCCAATGATCAAATACACCTATTACTGCATCTGGATCGTCTACAACAAGTGCCAAACTTTTAGCTTCTTTGGGCACATCTATAAAAGTGAACGGCGGTGAAATATCCTCCCCATCACAAGTGTATTTCCTGGGAATGGGTTGGTTGTGCTCGAACGCAACAGTTTGAATTTTCATCTGAACTACCTCCCTAACTTCTTTTTCTAAGGTTTTACCTCCTCTTGTGTTGATCTACTTGGTGTAATATTGTTTTATTGAGATAAAACTGTCGGTTTGGTTGCCCAAAAAGTCCCGATCCTTGTCCAAAGAGTGGTCATTTTGTTAAGTTTTTGGGCAAAGCCTCTGAACAAAAACAATCTTTTCAATAGACGCAGAACTAATCATCACTGCTAAGATAAGGCCAAGGATTATTCCTTTTTCTCTAGTCTGCCCTCTCTTATGACAACATCCCTATGGGGATATGGTATCACTATGTTGTTCTTCTTGAATTCTTCAAAGATCCTCAGGTAGAGACGCGACTTTAATGACTTCAGGTGAAACGGGTCTTTGACCCATACCCTCAGTAACAGCTCAATACTGCTTGAGCCATAGCCTTCAACCAAAACCTTAGGGGCCATTCCATACTCCACGCCTCCGATGTTCTTCTCTCCTCTGCGTAAAACGTCCTCGGTTTCCTTTGCTGCGCCAACCATGATCTCTATCGCCTTGTCCAAATCGGATTTGTAGGATATCCCCATCGGCAGATCCACCCTCGTCCTCTTATCTTGGGTGGTATAGTTTATGAGAACTTTCTCCAACATACTGCTGTTTGGCACAGTTAGGATATTGTTGTCTAAAGTCCTAATCCTTGTAAATCGCATCGCAACATCCTCAATATATCCCTTGATGGGGGGGTCTGTTCCCAAGACCTCTACCCTGTCCCCTATCTCATAAGGCCTGTCGCTTAAGACAAAGAACCCGGACAGGTAACTAGAGACTAGAGGGGCCACAGCAAAGCCGACAACAACACTCAAAACGGCGGCTCCTGCAAGCACCGGAGTGAAGTATTTTAGAAGCATGAGAATGTCCAGAACAGCCATCAAAAAGAGGAAGAACACCAAGTATTGGATAAGCTTTAAGGTCTGCCTTATCAGAGCCGGCCTCCTTATGGTCCTTGCAACTATGGGTCCTGAACGTTTTACTGCGATCTTAGAGGCCCGCCACCCTGCCCAGAGCAGAAAAGCTGCAAGTACGAACCGAGGGAGGTATAAAATAAAGGCAGAGACCATTCCCTGAGCTTCTAATATAAAAGTATGACCTAAAGACTCCAGTAAAGACCTCAATAAAGGCTCGATCACCATTTTTTTATTCCACCACTATTACCTTACAATCCGCTGCCTTCTTTATCTCGTCGCTTAGATTGTAGTCTCCCCAGAATTTTAGGAATTTTTTCCATCTGGACTCCATAGTCTTGCCTATTATTAGAGTGTCGATATTGGTCTCTGATATCTTTTTTAATATCGACTCATCTAAAAGATAGCTCTCCTCGACAGAGTATCTTACCCCCCTCATGGTCTTCAATCGCTCTTCGTTTTTCTCCACTTCCCTCTTGAAATCCCTTCTGGTAATCCTCTTATCATTATATATCAAATTTACATGGTAAAAGCTAACGCTGACATTGTCCCCTTCTACTATTTCCATAGCCTTGTGTAAGGTGTTTCTACCCCTCTTCGTTATAGGGTATCTTAAAGATACAAGTATCTTCTTTTTCATGTTACATCTCACTTTTAAAATGAGTTTCTAGCTAAAAAACTTTAACCTATTCAAAGATATATGCTTTATGATGATAATTTCATCTAAAAGATATAAGAAGTGAATTTCTATATAATATAAGTAGGGGTGATTTTGTTGGCCGAAGAGAAGAAAACGATTAAAAAGGTATGTCTTATTGTAACTAAGGGTACTTTGGACATGGCGTATCCGCCGCTTATGATCGCGGCTGCTGCTGCAGCATCGGGCATAGAAGTTCACATTTTCTGTACGTTCTGGGGGCTTAACATTTTAAAGAAGGGTGGTGCGGATTCTTTGCAGATTTCGCCTGTGGGCAAGCCTGAGATGCCTAAGCCGGATTTTCTTCCTTTTTCGATGCCCAACATAGTTTCCGTTCTGCCCGGGATGACGCCGATGGCTACATGGATGATGAAGGGCAAGATCAAGAAGATCGGTATGGCCACTGTGCCTGAGTTGATAAAGTCCGCCCATGAGATGGGTGTGCATTTTCACGCGTGTACGCCGACGATGAACCTGATGCAGTGTCCGAAAGAGGATCTAATACCAGAGGTGGAAGACTGCATAGGTGTCGCTGGGTTTTTGGAGCTTGCTGCTGACTCTGATCTGACGCTTTTTATCTGAAGTAGGCGAGTAACTTCCAGACTACGAAGGCTATTATTGCCAGAGAGATCAGTATTCCTATTATCTTGGTCCATTTGGATCCGTATTTGATCTCGTAGCCGCACTGTGGACAGGTTAGGCTCTCTTTTACTATTCTTCCGCACTTCGGACAGGTCCATTCGTCCACGCCCTTCATATCATAACCCGCCTATCTTTTTGAGTTTTCCGTCCTCTATCCTCGCCAGATTTATAAAAAGATTTTCCAAACGGTTTAATTCTTCTCTTTTATGATCCTCTTCGTTCAGAAAGGCTATAAAGCTTATTCCATCACTGGATAGCTCATCTATGGTTTGAGATACAAATTTGTTTGCGGCACCAGTCCCAATATCCTTAATCAGATTCGAAAGAGGCCCAAACACTACAACGCTGCCACGGGATAGCCCTTCGAATTCCTTGCTGAAAGGCTCAAGATTTGTTACAGGTATCTCCTTTAAGCCTTTCGACCTTTGAGTCGTGCTCCCCTTTGTAAGGAGGTTTATAAGGTCAATCTCACCGCTTGCCATCTTTGCTTTGAATTTGTTTATGTACGGTTTTATACTTGAAGGGGAAAGGACCAATATAACCTGCCTCTTTTCGCTTAGATAAAAATCTACTATTTGCTCTAAAGCCGCCTCCCTCTTCTCAGAGGAGTTGTACTCCACCAGCATCGACTCTCCTAGGACCTTTGATTCATCTTTGTCCTCCTTTTCTTTTATCTCCTCTGCTTTCGGTTTCGATGCTTTGACCTTTGGTATCTTTTCAATCTGCTCCTTGACTTCTGATTTTGGCTCTTCATACTCCTCTTTTTTTTGCTCAATTTTCTCTTCTGTTTTCACTTCATTTTTGATGGCGTCTTCAAAGACCTCGACAGCTGGAGATATACTAAATGCTTCCCCTCCAGAATGAGACTCTATATATTTGCTTCGGCTCTCCTTCTCATATCCGTTGCACTCGACTTCGATCTCGTATGAACCCTCACTGACATTTCTAAACATGACAATGCCTGAATTGTCAGTGTAATTCGTGTTTATCTTGCTGGTTTCTTCGCTTACCAAGCTGACCCTTGCATCGGTAATGGGTCCCTCCGTTTTGTCGTCCATTACAAGAACAGTGAAACTGTTCCTCTCAAACCTCCTGCTTTTAGGGGCTGGTGATGATTTCCCTCTTTTGATATTGGCCCGAATGCCGGGGGAGGGAATTTTGAGGTTTTTAAGCTTAGTTGTCGACCAAGACAATGCTTGATACACACCCAGAATGACAACACCTATCCCCCTCCAAATAAGGCTAAGGACACCTCCGATAGTATAAAGCACTACTTTTATGAAGTTTAAAAATTTGTGACTTGTCTCCAGATAAGGCTCAGGTCTGAATTCGGCTGCCTCTTCCCTCCTTCCTTCAGGTATCAATACAGTGTGTAATACAGTAACATATAGAGAGAAACAGAGTGCTACAAGCCCCAAGAAAAGCAACCCCTGGAACATTCCAAAAATAATTCCTGCTGAAGCAAACACAGACAAAAGATACATCCTCTCTGCCCTGGCTTCCAAGCCGAGATCATGGGCAGGGGTGTCTGCCCTTATGTAGCTTACAATAAGGCTTCCCAATATTATCAGAAACACAAGAAACATGTGCCCGTCTGGCCCAATATTTATCAAGACTCCCAGGTCATACCACGGCACATCCTTTAAGAAAACCCCTATGCCGATGACTATGAAGGTATCTGAATACCTGTCCAGAAAAGAGCCCAGAACGCCTCCAAACTCGCTTCGCCTTCCAGACCTTTCCTCAATGTCTCTTGCCACATCATCCAATAAGGCGTTCAAGAATATGCACAATAAAGCAAACTTCACAAGATTTTCTGCCAGAAACGGTGAGATGTTGTAGGCAACTAAAAATATAGAGAAAGAGATTATTGCTAGAATAAAAGAGAATATGGCTACCGCGTTCGGCACAACACCCAAGCGGTCTAAGACTGTGGCAATTAGATATGAAGCCGGTTGAAATACCTTCCTTATCCTCAATTCAGGAGTCAACTATCATCAAACCCCCATTATTCTCCGCCAGATCCATGTCATTATTTGGATGGGCAGGACCATCTGGACCACATATAATGTTTATTATATAGTAAGTCAATAGCTGAAAGGCGGTTATAAAAACCTTGCGAGGTTCCTCCAAAATCCAAGTAAAAGTCGCTGACGCGTTATCTGACTGTGAAGATGTTTGGAATTATCTTAATTAGCACGAGTTTTTATATCGACAATGAAGGATAAAATAAAAATAGTCTGGGAGATAGATAAGCAGAGACATCTTAAAAATGAATCCCCAAAGAGTTTTGAAGCTGTGATGCCTTATCTACCCTTAACTTTTGTTTAATGAGTGTGAAATGGATGTCAGATTTTTATATGGAATTTCTAAAACTCATCAGGTTCAAGGACTGGTTTGGGGGCTTAATAAGTTTCTTGATCCCTGTCATATTTTTGGGAGCGATTAATAGCAGGGCGGCAATGGCCGCCATCGCTTTTTGTTTGGTTATGGCCTCGGTATTCATATTCAACCAGTATTGTGATATAGATACTGATACAAACAATGAAGTCAAGTCGAAGCTGCCCTTGACTTCCGGGGCCATATCAAAAAGGATGGGGCTGTTGATTATATTGTGTTTTCTAACTTTGGGGTTCGGCATCGCTTACAGCGTTGATAAAACATTTTTTGTGTTGTTGGTTGTTCTAAAGATGCTGGGTGTCTTGTATTCTGCGTATCCTTTCAGGTTGAAGAGTAGGCCTGGTTTTGATATCGTGGCTAATCTTTTGGGCATGGCAGTGATTCCCTATCTGGCTGGTTGGAGTTTGATCGGGGACATAAAGGATGTGAGCATGCTTTTGGGGGCCATCATTATTCTTGTGCATGTATGGGCACATATCCTCCAGCAGGTGAGGGATTATGAAGCGGATAAGAGAGCTGATTTAAAGACTGTTGTTGTATTTCTCGGCAAGAAACGGTCATACCATATAGCAGATATTTTGGTGTTTATTTCAATTGCATTATACATTACTGCCTGTATATACGGGCCTTTAAATGTTGAGATTTTGATAGTAAGTTTAGCATCCATCCCATTTACCCTGCCTCTCTTTTATTCTATAAGGCGTAGAAGGATGCATATGAATGAGGCATTATAATCTCAAACTTGGTTTTTGCCCTTGACTCAACCCTTTCCCCATCAATATTATCAAAATCTACATTGTGAACTACTGAAACCACCGAAAGTATTATAAATACGGATTATCTTCTATGTGAAGCTGTTAAGTAGCAAGGCGTGCTACGGGGGATTTTTCCCTGCACTAGTGAATATAGAAAATGATAGGTTAGATTGCTTTAGCAATCCTTAATTTTTCTTAAGATAACACGAGGTAAGTCCAGATGCCAAAGGCACACCACCCAAGAAGAGGTTCCATAGGATACAGCCCAAGAAAGAGGGCCAAAAGGATATTCGGAAGAATCAAGTCCTGGCCTTCAGAAGATAAGGTAAGGATGCAGGGTTTTGCAGGCTACAAGGCCGGCTGCAACCACCTATCCATGGTAGACGACAGGCCCCACAGCCCCATTAAAGGCCAGGAGATAAACACCATGGCAACTGTTATTGAAACCCCTCCAATGGTGGTAGCCGGCATAAGGGCCTACAAGAGGACGACAAATGGGGAGCGGGCTGTAACCGAAACCTGGTCGAAGAACATTACTAAGGATCTTGCCAGGGTATTTCCGTTCCCAAAAAAACCTACTCAAGATCTAAGAGAGTTTAGGAAGACCGTAAAAGAGGCAGATGACATACGGCTTCTGGTTCACACTCAGCCGAAGAAAAGTTCCCTGCCCAAGAAAAAGCCTGAGGTAATGGAGTACGCAATAGGCGGCACAAACATCGAAGAAAAATATGGGTACGCCAAGGACCTGCTGGGAAAGGAGATAAAAATTTCTGATATCTTCGAAGATGGCGACTTAGTAGACGTAGTGAGCATAACAAAAGGCAAAGGATTCCAGAGCCCGAGAAAAAGATGGGGCACAAAACTCCTGGGCAGGAAAGATAGGAAAGGTAAAAGAACAGCCGGAAACCTCGGCCCATTCACCCCTGGCGCCATGATGTGGACAGTCCCGCAGTCAGGACAGATGGGATACCACCAGAGGACCGAGTACAACAAAAGAATCCTGAAGATAGGAGAGGACGGACAAGAGGTAACGCCAAAAGGAGGCTTCCTCCAGTATGGCATCATCAAAGGAGGATACATTATAGTCCAAGGCTCAATACCTGGGCCAAGAAAGAGAATGATAAGGCTAAGACCGGCCATAAGGCCCCCCAAGAGAAGAGTGGAGGGAAAGCCAGACCTAACCTACATAAGTACAGAATCAGGACAGGGTGAATGAGATGAAGGCCAGTGTCTACTCATTGAAAGGAAAGAAGTTGCAGAAGAAAGTCGAGCTGCCCAAAGTATTTGAAGGGGATGTAAGGCCGGATATCATAAAAAGAGCTGTTTTAGCTTCTCAATCAGCAAGGCTTCAGCCATACGGTCCAAATCCGATGTCAGGCAAGCGGACCTCTGCTGGTTCTTGGGGTGTAGGGCGAGGACTGGCAAGGTTACCGCGTGTAAGCGGGGGAGGACCTACAAGAGGAAGGGGGGCTTTCGCACCAATGGCTGTTGGAGGAAGAGTTGCTCATCCTGCTCGCCCCGAGAGACATCTTATAAAAAAGATAAATAAAAAAGAGATGAAAAAAGCCGTCGCCTCCGCAATTGCAGCAACGGCTGATAAAGACCTAGTATTAAAGAGGGGTCACAGGATTGGGGACGTCGATTTACCTATTATTATTCAAGAATCATTAGAAAAAATAGATGTCACACAAGAAACAAAAGAGGTCCTTGAAGCACTAGGTTTAAAAGATGAAATCGAAAGGGGGAAAAAGCGAAAAATCCGCGCCGGGAAGGGGAAGAGGAGAGGGCGAAAGTACAAGAACAGAAAGGGCATGCTCATTGTTGTTTCAGACGATAAGGGGATAACGCTTGGTGCAAGAAATCTTCCCGCTGTCGAAGTAGTCACTGTAGACGAACTAGGTGTAGAGCATCTGGCCCCAGGCACACATTACGGTAGACTTACCATTTATACGAATTCTGCGTTGGATAAGATCAAAGAGAGGTTTGATCGATGAATCCTTATGATGTGATAATAAGGCCCGAGATGACAGAGAAGGCCATGAAACTTGTAGAGTTCGAGAACAAGCTCATTTTCATTGTGGTAAGGAAATCCAGCAAGCACGACATCAAAAGGGCCATCGAGGAACTTTACGAGGTTAAGGTTGATAGTATAAATACCCTCATCACCCCCAAAGGGCAAAAAAAAGCATATGTCAAATTTAAACCCGAGTTTAGAGCAGAAGAGATAGCAACAAGGATTGGTATATTCTAGGTGTAATCATGGGAAAGCGACTGAAGGTACAGAGAAGAGGCAGAGGGACTTCTACATACAGGTCCCCGTCCCATCGCTACAGGGGCAAGGTTAGACATCGTGTATACGACGATGAAGAGAAGAAAGGAGAAGTCAAAGGCACGGTAGTTGATATAATCCACGACCCAGGAAGGAGCGCCCCAGTAGCTAAGGTTAGGTTTGCAAACGGCGAAGAGAGACTCATCCTCGTTTCAGAAGGACTAAGAGTAGGAGACGAGATCGCCTGCGGCATCTCGGCACCCATAAGATCAGGCAATACCTTACCGCTGGCCGAGATACCTGAAGGCACACCGGTCTACAATATTGAGTTGTCTCCCGGGGACGGCGGCAAGATATCCAAGGCCTCTGGAACCTATGCCCTACTTATCACCCATGATGTAAATAAATCCGTAGTCCAACTCCCATCCGGCACTTTGAAAACACTTGACCCGAGGTGCAGAGCGACTGTCGGAGTAGTCGCCGGAGGAGGGAGGCTGGACAAGCCCCTGATGAAAGCGGGGAAGAAGTTTCACAAGGTCAGTTCAAAGGCAAAGACCTGGCCTACAGTGAGAGGGGTAGCTATGAACCACGAATGTCACCCCCACGGAGGAGGTAACAGACAACATCCAGGCAGGCCCACATCCGTTTCTAGGGATGCACCACCAGGTGCGAAGGTGGGATTGATCGCCCCAAAAAGGACAGGGAAAAGGTAAGAAAAATGGCAAAGAAGATATTCAAATACAGAGGTCATACACTAGAGGAACTGCAGAACATGCCGTTAGACGTGTTTGCCCTTTTATTGCCTGCAAGGCAGAGAAGGAGTCTGCAACGACAAATGCCATCTTCACATAAAAAGCTCATCCAAAAAATAAAGAAACTAAAAAGCGACGCAAACATCCGGATAAAGACGCATTGTAGGGGCATGTTCATATTACCGGAGATGGTGGGCACTACTATAGAAGTGCACAATGGCAAGGAATTTGTTAGAGTAGAGATGAAGCCGGAGATGATCGGGCACTATCTCGGAGAGTTTGTATTGACAAGAAAAAGGGTTACCCACGGTTCCCCAGGTATGGGAGCAACGCGCTCCAGCCTTTATATACCATTAAAGTAGGTGCTGCAGATGGCTGACATGGGATATTCTTACAAACCAAAAAACGAAGCAATGTCTGCAAAAGCGATAGGCAAAGAACTAAGGATTTCCCCGAAGGACTCGTGTGAGATATGCAACGCGATAAAAGGAATGATGATAGACGAAGCTAAAGAATACTTAGAAGATGTAATTGATATGAAGAAGACTGTCCCGTTTAGGAGATTCAAAAAGGGCATGGCCCACAGGAGGGGTCTTAAAAAATGGTACACCGGCAGGTGGCCAAGAAAGGCCGCTTCTCAGATATTGGAAGTGTTGAAGGGCGCAGAGGCAAATGCTGATTACAAAGGCCTTGACACGGATAGGCTCCATATAAAGCATATAGCAACAAAAAGGGGGCGCATTATAAAGGGGTTTATACCGCGAGCTTTTGGTAGGTCGTCCCCATTCAATACCCCGACCAGCCATATAGAGATCGTACTTGAGGAACGGTGACATCATGGGTGTAGAGCGAATAATACTCGGAGACAACTACAGAAAAGCAACTGTAAAGGAATTCTTGGAAAAAGAGTTTGCCAGGGCGGGATGCGGATTAGTTGATATCCAGCGAACGCCCATGGGCACAAGGGTAATAATAAAGGCCCAACGCCCTGGATTGGTCATAGGCAGAAGGGGTGCGACTATACGCAATTTGACTGAAATTTTAAAGGACAAATATGGCCTGGATAACCCACAAATTGAGGTGAACGAATTAGAGGTTCCGGAGTTTAATGCCCAGGTAATGGCCAAAAATGTCGCTTCACTTTTAGAGAGGGGATTCCATTTCAGAAGAGCTGCTTATACCACATTAAGGAGGATAATGGAAGCAGGAGCCAGAGGAACAGAAATCGTTATCTCTGGAAAGCTTACAGGCGAACGCTCAAGGATGGCGAAGTTCGTTGATGGTTACATAAAACACTGCGGCGAGCCGGCCGAGCAATTTGTCGAGAAGGGGATAGCAGTTGCCACTTTAAAGCAGGGTGTCATTGGAGTACAGGTTAAGATAGTACCTCCCAATGTAAAAATGCCTGACGATATCAAAACATTCAAAGAGATAGAAGAGACCAAAAGGATTGCAGAAAAGCCCGTGAAAACGGAGATGGGGGTAGAGGTTTCACATGACATTCTCGATCAGACTGCAGGAGCAGCAATAAAAGAGATAAGATCAACCGAATTTAGCGGTGCCGAATTGGATGCCCTGCTGGCCTCTGAGCTGGATGGGAAGAATAGAAAGACCGTGACAGCTGCCTTGACAAAGAAGAAACTCCAGTTGGCAAAAAAGACAGAAAAAGAGTGACCCTTATGGTTATCATTAGAAATGAAGAGATAAGAGACATGTCACTAGAAGAGATGGATGAGAAGCTCACGGAGCTTAGAAATGAGCTCCTAAGAGAGAGATCCATAGTAGCAGCTGGTGGTGCCTCTGAAAATCCTGGAAGGATCAAAGAAATAAGGAGGACAATAGCAAGGATGAAGACAATCAAAGCGGAAAAAGGGGTTAAAGTATAGATGGCTGTTTGCGATGTTTGCGGACTGCCAGAGGAGTTATGTGTCTGCGAAGACATAGCACGAGAAGCCCAGATGATCAAAGTGACAACGACCAGACGAAAGTTTGGGAAGTTGATGACCGTCATCGAGGGTATCGATGACAAAGACATCGATCTTCGGGATCTCGTCAAGAGGTTGAAGACAGAATGCGCGTGCGGCGGAACCTACAAGGACAAAAGGATCGAACTGCAGGGAGATCACAAGAAGAAGGTAAAAGAGATACTGGGACAGATAGGTTTCCCGGCGGATCTAGTGGACACAAGCTAGAAAATTTAACCCCAAAAAATCTGGTAAGACACGAACTTATCGGACTTGAGATAGAGATAGCAGAAAGCACGAACCGTTCCTTGGTAGGTTTGAAAGGGACTGTGGTCGATGAGACCCGGAATATAATCGTGCTTGACGACGGTAATAAAGAGAGGAAGATACCGAAATCCGAGGCCAAATTCCTTTTTAGATTGCCCACCGCTCTCGTTAAAGTCCAGGGTAGGCTTCTTGTAGGAAGACCAGAAGACCGGATAAAGAAGAGATTTTGATCTAGTAAGATTGAGGTATAAATAATGGATTTAGGCATAGATGTAAAAGAACCAGAGGAGAAATGCGACGACCCAAACTGTCCATTTCATGGTAATCTGAAGGTCAGAGGGCAGACCCTGGAAGGGAAGATCGTCAGCAACAAGGCACACCAGACTGTGACAGTGGAAAGGGAATACTACCGGTTTCTCAAGAAGTATGAAAGATACGAGAAGAAGAGGTCCAAGATCTCTGCACACAATCCGGGATGCGTGAATGTCAAAGTGGGTGACACCGTCAAGATTATGGAATGTAAGCCTATAAGCAAGACAAAGAGTTTCGTTCTTGTAGAAAAGGTAGGGGAGTAGAAATGGAAGCAGTGGGTGCTACCATAACAAAATCCTTGCCTTCAGGTGCCAGAATATCTGTTGCCGACAATTCTGGTGCCAAGGTGATAGAACTCATCTCTGTCATAGGTCAAAAAGGAGTGAGGAGCAGAATGCCCAAGGCTGGTGTTGGTGACCTTATTGTAGCCTCTGTAAAGAAGGGCACGCCTGAGATGAGAAAGCAGAAGATAAATGCAATAATAATACGACAGAAGAAGGAGTACCGGAGGCCTTCCGGACTCAGAATAAAATTCGAGGATAATGCAGCTGTCATTACTAATGAGGATGGTGAAATGAAAGGGTCTGATATAAAAGGACCTGTTGCCAAAGAGGCGGCAGAGCGATGGGCCAAGATCGCCAGTAGCGCAAGCATAATAATCTGAGGATCGACGATGACAAAATCAAAACAACCTAGAAAACAGAGAAAAGCCCGCTATAACGCGCCACTGCACAAAAGGCAGAAGATGGTATCAGCGACTTTGTCTGACAAGCTCAGGGTCAAATACGACAAGCGAAGCATGCCTGTAAGAAAAGGCGATACTATCGAGGTGATGAGGGGAGATTTCAGCGGCCACAAAGGCAAGGTCGAGAAGGTGGATCTCAAGAGGATGCGCATCTATGTCGAGGGCGTAACCATAAAGAGAACCGATGGACAGGAGAGATTTTACCCTGTAGACCCTTCCAATGCCAGGATCACAAAAATGGTAACAAAAGATGAGAGGAGGATAAAGGAGTAATCTATCATGGTAAAAAGGCATTTGAAACGTTTATCTGCTCCTAGAACTTGGACGCTTAGGAGAAAAGAGCATATATGGACAGTGAAGCCCAGACCGGGTCCTCACTCACAAGATAAGTCCTACCCCCTGCTATTGGTAGTCAGAGACCTACTAGGCTATGCCGAGAACAGCAGGGAAGCCAAAAGGATACTCAATGAAGGAAATATCCTTGTCAATGGAAAAGTGAGAAAAGATCCAAAGTTCCCAGTGGGCCTAATGGACATTCTCCAGATCCCCAAGACTAAAGAGAATTTTTTGTTGGTGTTTGATAAAAATAGAAAGATCGCTCTTTTAAATATCAAGAAAAAGGAGACCAAAGCAAGGTTGTGCAAGATAATAAATAAATGCCTAGTTAAGGGCGGGCACATACAGCTGAACCTGCACGACGGCACAAATTATCTGATCAAAAACAGTGCTAAAAAGTCGGCTGAAGATAAATACAAGACAAGGGATACCATCCTTTTAGACTTAAAGAAAGGCTCAATATCGGGCCAGATGCCCTTCAAAAAAGGTAATCTCGCACTTATCATAGGCGGCAGCCACATGGGAGAGGTGGCAAAGATCGAAGAAATCAGGGTGATGAAAAGTTCGAGGGCCAATGTCGTCGTGTTGTCGAGTGATGCCAAAAAATTCCAGACCGTCGATGATTATGTGTTTATGATCGGTGAGAAGAAACCAGTGATCTCAGAGGTATTCTAGATGAGTAATGTAATGAGAAAACCAAAAATAAGCAAAGTTACCGTGAATATAGGCGTTGGAGAAGGTGGAGAAATGCTGGCAAAAGCTGAAGCTGTACTCGAAAAGATAACGGGGCAGAAGCCTATTAGGGCCTATTCCAAAATCACAAACCCCAACTGGGGGATAAGGAAAGGTACTCCCATCGCCTGCAAAGTTACTCTAAGAAAAGAAAAATCAGAAAATTTTTTAAAAGATGCCCTATCGGCAGTGGATAATACAATAAGCGGATCCAGCTTCGATGACCATGGCAACGTATCATTTGGTATCAAAGAACATATAGATATCCCTGGAGTAAGATATGACCCTAATGTTGGAATATTCGGCATGGATGTAGCATTGACTGTGGAACGTCCTGGATACCGGATAAAGAGAAGGAAAGTGAAGAAAAAAAAAGTCTCGAAAAAACATCAGCTTAATAGAGACGAAACTATTCAATTTCTGAGTGAGAAATACAACGTCAAAGTGGAGGATTGAATTTGGTTGAAAAGGTGGGGAAGGGTTCAAGAAAGTGCAGAAGATGCGGTTCCCATGGACCGATTATTAGAAGCTATAATCTGAACATATGCAGACATTGCTTCAGAGAAATTGCAACTAGATTAGGTTTCAAAAAGTACGGATGAGGGTATATATAAATGACAGATCCTTTAGCAGATGCATTATCACATATGAAGAACACTGAAAATGCCGGTATGTTGACCTGCATTGTAAAACCTGCATCCAAACTGATAGGTAAAGTGCTCAGATTGATGCAGGAGCATGGATACATTGGTGAGTTTGAATTCATAGATGATGACAAATCAGGTAAATTCAAAG
>JBHICB010000011.1:0-16672 GCA_046759365.1 Hydrothermarchaeales archaeon (SeqCode) | reverse complement strand
CGGCAATTGGGAATGACCTATTTGGTCTACCCCGGTGCAAATCATACCAGATTTGAGCATTCCTTGGGTGCGTTCCACCTTGCTGGAAGGATCGCTGAAAACCTGCCCATAAGCCCAGAAGAAAAGTCTTTAGTGACGTCCTCTGCCTTACTCCACGACGTAGGACATGGCCCTTTATCACATACTTCTGAGGCATTGTTGGAACGATATTTGAGCAGGTCCCACGAAGAGATAACTAACTCGATTATTAAAAGCTCAGATATTGGAGAAATCCTTGAAGACCGGGGGATAGAAACAAAAAGCGTTTGCCAAATGATAACAGGCGAATCAGAGCCATTGGGCAAGATAGTCTCGGGTGAATTTGATGTAGACAGGATGGATTTTCTTATAAGAGATGCACACTACACCGGAGCTGCATACGGGGTTATAGACCTTGACCGTATAATCAATACAGCGACGATATTCGAAAACTCTTTGGTTATACAAGAAAGGGGCTTAAGAGCTGTTGAGGCATTGCTGATGGCAGATTTCTAATGACCCCTACAGTTTACCTTCATCATGCAAGCAGGGTAGCAGACGCAATGTTTCTAAGGGCCACAGAAAGGCAGATTGAAGATGGTTTTTTAGACTATAATACCCTATATAAAATGGATGATTATGACATTGTAAACATGTTCAAGGTCTCTAAAGGTTACACAAAAGATATCGGGATGATGTTGGATAAAAGGCGGCTTTTCAAAAAGGTTTTGATTTTAGCTTGGAACGATCTCAATGAAGATACAATTGATAACTTGATAAAGCTTAGGGGAGACATCCCATCATGGAGGAGGATTGAAGCAGAAATGGCCAATGATTGTAAAACAGATGACGGATACATCATACTTGATATCCCGAAATTGCCCGCGTATGGCGAAAGCAGTGTGTCAATATTAAAAGATGGCAGAGTCCTAAGATTGGAGGATATGTCTCCATTGGCGAAGATGCTGGAAGAAGCCCATAAAAACCAGTGGAGCATAGGGGTTTATACGCCAAAGGATAATATAGTTAAGGCCTCTAAGGGTTTGGCTGATCTGGAAAGTTATCTTGAGTGAATCAGATGAAGGTTATAGTAGCTATAACTGGTGCTTCAGGAGCGATATATGGCATCAGGTTAATGGAAGCCCTAAAAGATCATAAAATCAAGACAGAGTGTATAGTTTCGAAAGCAGCAAAGAAGATCATCTTGCATGAACTTGGCAAAGAAAATATAACTACATTGAAAGACTGTCATAGTGAAGATGATATCGAAGCATCCACTGCGAGCGGTTCCTTTAAAACAGATGCCATGGTCATTGCACCTTGCAGTATGAAGACCTTAAGCGCTGTAGCAAACGGTTTTTCAGATAATCTAATATCCAGAAGCGCTGATGTGATGATAAAGGAGGGGAGAAAGCTTATACTTGTTCCAAGAGAAACACCTTTGAGCGCCATCCACCTGCAGAATATGCTAAAGCTTGCTGAACTGGGCGTGGTCGTTTTACCTGCCATGCCCGGTTTCTATCATAAGCCGAAAGATATATCTGATATGGTCGATTTTGTGGTAGGGAAAATCTTGGATTCGTTGGATATCCAGAATGATATGTTCAAGAGATGGGGAAAATAGAAGGCTGATTATATGGATCTACGAGATTTTATCGAAACTGATTTAACAGTTGAAGAGGAGATTTCGGCAGATTATGAGATTTCAAAAAAGCTATTTGAAAATCCCGATAAAACTGTCTTATTTGAAAATGTTTATGGGAGTGATTTTAGGGTTGTGGGCAACCTTTGTCCCAGTAGAAACAGACTATATCAATCCTTAGGCACTTCTAAAAAAGATTATATAAACCACGTTTTGAACGCCGTTGAAAATCCAATAGACCCGGTGGTTGTCGATAGTGGCGAGTGTCAGGAAGTGGTTCTAGACACAGACTTGACCAAAATCCCCATATTAACGCATTTCAGAGGAGACAGCGGAAGGTATATAACATCAGGTATTGTCATTGCAAATGACGAGGAATCAGGCAGAAATGTCTCCATCCATCGGATGATGGTATTAGATAAGACTAGGCTTGCTGCAAGGCTTGTGGAGAGGCATCTTTGGAAGTATCATCAAAGGGCGGAGGCTCGAAATGAAGCCCTGGAGGTCGCTATAGCTGTAGGGGTACATCCTGCGATCTTTTTTGCATCTGCATATTCTGTGCCAGAAGGATATGACGAATTCAAATTGGCATCGTCCCTTTTGGGAAAACCCATGGAACTGGTTGATTGTGAAAATGTCGACCTCCAAGTGCCTAGGTATGCAGAGATTGTAATGGAGGGGAGGATATTGCCAAATGAACGTGCAGATGAGGGCCCCTTTGTCGATATCACAAAGACATACGACATCATAAGAAAGGAGCCGGTAATCGAGATATCAAGGATAACCCACAGGAAAGATCCCATTTATCAAGCCTTAATGCCCTCATGCAACGAACACAAGATATTCATGGGAATGCCCAGAGAACCAAGCATCTTTAATTCAGTAAAAAGCGTGGCAGATGTCAAGAACGCTTGCCTGACGGATGGCGGCTGTAACTGGCTTCACGGCGTTGTATCTATAAAGAAGACAAGAGACACTGACGTGAAAGAGGTTATAATGGCGGCATTCGACGGTCATCACAGCATGAAGCATTTGATAATTGTGGATGACGACATAGATATCTTCGATCCACAGGATGTTGAATATGCATTGGCAACAAGGTTTCAAGGGGATGAAGATACAACAATGATAAAAAATGTCAAAGGCTCTTCGCTGGACCCTTCGGCTGATGACGGGGCTATGACCACGAAAGTTGGCCTTGACGCAACGAAATCTCTAGATAATCCTGATTCCTTTAAAAGGATAGGACTTGACAAACAATAAATACCCCTGCTTCTTTTTTTTGGTTAGATGCATGGAAAGTGGAATGATGAGCAGTTCAAACACTCAGGTTAAAAAAGAAGATGCCTACCTAAAAGACGTTAAGACAGTCCTTACCGAACTTGGCGCATCAAACACTGGCCTGAGTAACGACGAGGCAGCATCAAGGCTTAAAGAATTCGGCCCTAATGAGCTTAAAGAAAAGAAGAAGATAACCCCCCTAGGCTTATTTATCAGGCAGTTTGCCAATCTTTTCATTGTCCTCCTTTTGATATCTGCAGCTATATCATATGCCATCGGGGAAGCACATGATGCTATCGCTATTTCCCTTGCTGTTACCATTGTAGCCATCCTAGGTTTCCTTCAGGAGTACAAGTCAGAGAAAGCAATAGATGCCCTCAAAAAGCTTGCTCCCCACGAGGTCCATGTCATAAGGGAGAGTGAGAGCCAGCAAGTGCCTGCAAGAGAACTTGTTCAAGGGGATATAATAGTTTTGGGAGTGGGCGACAGGATCTCTGCTGACGCACGAATTATCGAGGTCGTTGACTTGGAGGTGGATGAATCTATTCTGACAGGGGAATCAAAACCGATTAGAAAGGACATTAAGGCCATTGATAAGGAAGTTTCAATCTCCAAAAAGCAGAATATGATATTTTCAGGCACCGTGGTGACGAATGGGAATGGAAAGGCAGTCATAATTAAAACAGGGCAATTTACCGAATTGGGGAAGATCTCTGAGATGATCCAAAGTGTTGAAGAGAAGCAGACCCCGCTTCAAAAAAAATTAGACGATTTTGGAAAACAGCTGAGCATATGGGCGATATTCATCTGCATATTCGTTTTTGTTGCGGGTGTCTTGACAAAAGTAGGCACAAGTCTGGAGATGTTTACAGCTGCGGTTGCCCTAGCAGTAGCAGCAATACCTGAGGGATTGCCGATTGTTGTAACGATAACCTTGGCCCTTGGTGTAACAAGGATGGCCAAGCGTAATGCAATCGTTAGAAGACTTCCAGCTGTAGAAACTCTGGGAAGTACTACAGTAATATGTAGTGATAAGACCGGGACTTTGACTCAGAATGCCATGACAGTTAAAAAGATCTTCACCGCTGAACTCTTTGAGGTTACCGGCGTTGGATACGAAGCAAATGGAAGCATCATAAAAGGGGAAAAAGAAGTTTCTGTAGATGAAGATATGCACTTGCAAAACCTCCTTAAGATCTCAGTACTGTGCAACAATGCCGAAATGTCAAACAACAGTGAAGAGACAAAGATTATAGGTCAACCTACAGAAGGGGCGCTTTTGACGGCTGCACTAAAAGGGGGGCTGGATTATCTTAGTGTAAGAGAAGATCATAGGAGAATTCATGAATTCCCATTCGATACAATGAAAAAATACATGTCAACCATTCACAAAACCCCTGAGGGGAAGAAGATAACGTATGTAAAAGGGGGCGTCAGCATCATCCTTCCACTTTGCACACACATCTACACCGAAAACGGAGACTCACCTTTAGGTGAGGACTGCAGGAATAAAATAAAAGAAGTTCATGATAAGTTCGCTTCTGAGTCTCTTCGGGTATTGGCCCTTGCATATAAAGAACTTCCAGAAAAAGAGGAGTACTCAAGGAAGGAGATAGAGGGCGATCTTGTCTTTGTGGGCCTGATGGGTCTCATGGATCCCCCAAGAAGAGGGGTAAAGGAGGCTATAGAGGCAGCCAAGCAAACTGGTGTAAAGATTGTGATGATAACAGGAGATTCCAAGGAGACCGCCATAGCAATAGCAGAGGATTTAGAGATTTACAATGAAAGGGACTTGGCAATCTCGGGCCGAGAATTGGACAAAATGAGTGATGAGGAATTTTCAAAAATAGTGGGGAATGTCAGTGTTTATTCGAGGGTCTTGCCTGAGCACAAAATGAGGATTGTTCAGGCTTTAAAGGCCAATGGGGAAGTGGTGGCTATGACTGGGGACGGCGTAAACGATGCTCCAGCATTAAAGTCTTCTGATATTGGCATTGCCATGGGCAAAACGGGCTCGGATGTTACAAAAGAGGCTGCAGACTTGATTTTAGTAGATGACAATTTTGTTACCATAGTCAACGCTATAGAGGAAGGAAAATCCATCTACAATAATATCAAGCATTTTTTGAGGTTTCAACTCTCTACCAATGTAGCGGCCTTGTTGACTATAGGTACTTCGACTTTGATGGGTCTGCCGTTACCATTGAATCCCATCCAAATACTGTGGGTCAATATTATTATGGATGGTCCACCGGCGCAGAGTCTGAGTATGGAATCTACTGACCCGGAGGTAATGAGGAGGCCCCCTCGTGATCCCAATGAGAACATTGTATCAAAAAAGATGGTGGAAAGAATATTATTGATATCCGTTATAATGTTCATAGGGACGCTAGCACTTTTCAAATGGCTACTTCTAAACGGGGCCACTGAAACCAGAGCCAGGACCATGGCCTTTACTGTGTTTGTTATGTTCCAGATGTTCAACGCCTTCAACTGCAGGTCCGAAAAAAAATCTCTTTTCAGCCTCGGTTTGCTTTCCAATAAATACGTTATCATGGCAGTCATAGGCGCTACTCTATTTCAGGTTGCAGTGGTCCACATGGCCATCTTTCAGAGCATATTCCATACAGTGGCTTTGAGCTTTTCTGACTGGATTCTTATAACTGGTATTGCGAGTACAGCATTCTTTGCAGATGAAATAAGGAAGAGAGTTATGTGATTGACATATGCATCTAACAAAAGAGGAAGAAGACATTCTTGGAGGAGAGGAAGGGGAAGGCAAAAAGAAGGCCATGGAGATCTTAGTCTCCCTTGGTGACATCCAAGATGCCGATAAATTGATCCCTGTTTCAAGCGTCCAGGTTTCTGGTGTTTCATACAAAACCATTGGGGACGCAGGTCTTGAATTCTTAAACGACTTCGCATCTAAAGGTGCCAAAGTATCGTGTTTAACTACATTAAATCCTATGGGCGTTGACCTTGATTCTTGGCAGGAGCTGGGATTTTCTGAGGAGTTTGTCCGAAAACAGGAAGAGATAATAAAGGCTTATTCTGCCATGGGCATCCTACCATCATGTACCTGCGCCCCATATTTGACAGGCAATCTGCCTAAGTTGGGGAAGAGTATTGCCTGGGCAGAGTCTTCCAGTGCCATATTTGCTAATTCGGTGATAGGAGCAAGAACAAACAGGGAGAGCGGCGTTTCAGCACTGGCTTCAGCGGTTGTTGGCAAAACTCCTCGCTGGGGTCTCCATTTGAAGGAGAGTAGAAATCCTACCATCCGGATTAATGTCCAGAATATCCTTTACACCAAGAGTGATTATGCGGCCTTGGGATATTATATCGGCAAAAATTTTGATGGTATCCCGGTTTTTACAGGTATAACGCCTTCTTTGGATGACATGAAGATTATGGGAGCAGCCCTGGCGACAGGCACTATAGGGATGTTTCATGTTGAAGGGGTCACTCCTGAGTGTCAAAGCGCTAGAGAAGAGAAATTGGAGAGGGTCGACATCGGTAAAGGAGAGCTTAATGATACGTATGAAACGCTTACGACAGTTGACGATCCAGACCTTGTGTGCATAGGCTGTCCCCACTGCAGCATTGATGAGATCCGTGCTATCCTGGATATGAATCCCCAGAGAGAGACATGGATATTTACCCCAAGACAGATCAAAGAGCAGATGCAAAAGTATGTAAAAAATGAAAATGTCAAACTCATTTCAGACACATGTATGGTCGTCTCTCCCTTGGAGGATATTGGTATAAAATCGATAGGTTCAAATTCGGCCAAATGCGCCTTTTATTCCAAGAATCTTTCTGGCTTGGATGTAAAGTTTGATAGCATTGAGAAGTTGGTAAAATGAGGATAAAGGGCCGTACCGTTTCAAAAGGCATAGCCAAAGGGAAAATAATATTATCAAAAGAGCCCATCACATTTTTAGGGGGAGTGGACCCCAAGACAGGCATTGTTATAGAGAGAGGGCACGAACTTGAAGGAAAAAGTGTTAATGGGAAGATCCTAGTCTTCCCGAAGGGCAAAGGGTCCACAGTGGGAAGCTACGTCATTTATCAGATGAAGAAGAACAGCGTAGCACCTGCAGGAATAATAAATGTAAAAGCGGAGCAGATAGTGGCTTCGGGGGCCATCATCTCCGAGATACCCATGATACATGACCTTGACATAGATGTTTTGGGATTCTTCAAAGAAGGTGAGAATGTTATCCTCAACGGTGATGAAGGTTACGTTGAGGTGACCCGTTGACTTGTCTTAAAGATTAGCAATCCACGCTGCCAAGAAGGTTAAACTACATATTTGTGATTCTAGATGAATGCAGGCGAAGAGTGCTTTTCGTATCTTATCAGTCAAATGCAAAACCGTGGCTAGATATTTAGGTGTGGAAAAAAATAGCAGTATAATACGCGTTAGGTCCTAAAAATATTCTCCTAAGGCTTTCTGTTCTGTCTTTTCCCTCTTCTTTTCCATGATACTTAAAGCGTGACTGACCTTCCTCCTTATGATGGTCTGGACATCGTTCATTGAACCCGATGCATCTATTACTATTATGTCATCGAACTCGTCTTTTAAATCCAGATAAATTGCCCTTACTTTGCTCAGAAAATCTCTCTTTTCGAAATATTCTTTCTCCCTCGTAGTGCTTCTAAGCGAATTTTTAGAAGATATTCTTTGAAGTCCCTCCTCGGGTTCAATGTCTAAAAGCAGGGTTAGATCCGGTCTTGGAGCAAACCTGTTGATTTCGCTTATCCACTTTAAACTTACTCCGGAAGCTCCCTGATAAGCCATTGAGGAATAAAAATATCTCTCTGTTATTACGATCTTTCCCTTGTCCAAATTCGATTTTATCTTTTCCAGGTGCTCGGATCTATCGGCAGCAAAGAGCAACGCTTCTGTCTTAGAGTCAAATTTGCCATGTTTAAGACCTTTTCTTAAAACCTTGCCAATCTCATTTGTCGTAGGTTCTGTTGTCAAGAAAGTGTCATGTCCCTTCTCTTTTAGCCATTTGTTTAGTAGCTTGGCATGGGTCCCTTTTCCAGAGCCGTCTATGCCTTCAATAGCGATAAACATATCACACCATTATAAAACAAATTGAAAAATTAAAAGTATGCTTCCGACAATTGTCAAGATTACCGTGGGAGGGATTATACTTCTATAGAGGTCGTCTGTCCCGCTTGCCTTGCAAATCCACATCTTGCCGAGGACGCTGCCTATTGAGGCGACAATAGTCCCTACTGCTACAGTAGTTAGATTCAGCCCACCTGTAGAATAAAGAGAGACCAAAGAAGCGGTTACTGCAGAGCTACTTACAAGACCACCAATAATGGAGGCAAAATATATGCCCCCCACACCAAGGTTTTGAACCAGTTTAACAACTACAGAGACTACACCAATCATGATCCCAAACTTGATGGCAGGATATATCGCGAATGGTGATTCTAGGACAAGTTGACTCTCCTCTTCAGGCTCATTATTTCGACTATTGAAATAAAAGTATGCCAATCCGATGATTACCATAGCTATTTGAGGGATTAGCATCGTCCTTAATATTGCTAGGCTGACTACCCCCACTATTGCCAGGTTTCTTAATAACATTACAACGTCTGCAAGTATGATCCCCTGAACTGCAGGGTTTAACATTCGGTTGTCTTCCTTGACCTTGATGGAAAGTGAACTGGCAGTAGCAACACTATTTACAAGAGCGCCCAAAAGCCCAGTGACTGCAAGGCCCTTTTCTATACCCGCCGTTCGAAGTGCTAGAAACCCAACAAAGCCTATACTGCTTACTACGATAATGATCAAAACTAAAATTTGAGGGTTTATTAAACCATAAGGGTCTATGGCTCGGTTTGGAACAATAGGATATAAAACAAATGCGATTATACCGAATTCAAGGGCATTTATAAGCTCCTCGTGTGTGAGGTGATCGGTGAACGATTGAAGGTTATATTTTGAAACAAGAATAACAGTAACGATAACGCTTCCGGCAAGGGCTTCGATATAAAATCCTTTTCCGACTAGGATTCCCAATAGATAGGCGATGAGGAAGGCAACCACAGTGGTAATGCCTATGTCATCCAACTGAACATTTTTGACGTAACCTATGAGTACTCCAACAAAGGCTATACTAATAAAAGATGCAGAGACAAAACTTGGAATCTCCAATATCGTAGCGATCAGGACCGAGAAGGTTCCTAGCATCGCTGTTAGCGCAAAAGTCCTTGTACCGGCTAAGACCCTGACTTTCTGTTGCCGCTCGACGCCTATCAACCCGCCTACAAGGGCAGAGATGATCACCATATTTACAAAATCTATTGAACTGACCAATTCCTCACCTTAGAAAAGAAAGTTTTGTTTCCATATATCAACCTTTCCAATTAAAAAAGTCTTGGATTTAATTAGAAAATGACAGGGTTACGAACTACCGATCACACAATCTGTCCCCACGTCAGTCAGAGAGTACTTAATCTCAATTATGCCGTCTTTATTCTTTAGAAGATCCTTTTTAATTAGGCCCATACCTACTGCACCATCCAAGTGAGCCAGTACATCTTTCATGGCCATCTTCGGGTCTTTATTCAAAAGTTTCCTGACCAATACCCTGAGCATTGCCTCATCGCCACTGTCTTCGATCTCCTTTATCGTTTCCAACAATCCTAAAATTTCAGTCTCAACGACAGGGATCTCCTTAGGCTCCTTCTCTGGTTCTTCAACCTCCTCTTCGATAACCTCTTCTTCAGGCTCAATCTCAGGGGTTTCAGGCTCAACGACAGGAATCTCCACCGGCTCCTCAGCCTCCTCTTCGGTGATAATAAGTTCCTCCTCTGGTTCTTCAACCTCCAGAGCTACTGGTTCTTCTTTGGGTTCGATCTCCTTTTTGACTACGCCTCTCACTCTCGCTTTTATTAGTTCTGGCGATGCCCGAGATATGGCGATCACTATTGCCACTAGAATTATAGCAATCAGGAAAAACCTTCTAGAGGAGGTAGGTGGGGACTTAACCTTGGAAGGGGTGGAAATTGGTATACTAGGTACTTGGGTTGTGGGGGGTACAGTCGTAATGATGGGTTCCTCAGTAATTGGGACAACTTCGCTTGGGGGAGTTATTACCGGAGCTACAACTTCTGGTTTAGACTCAATCTTTTCTTCGACTTCTTTAAAAACTGCTACTGCCTCATGATTTTCGTCCATTGTCACTTTGCCTATAGCCCTGATGCCATCAACAAGCCAGTGCTCAAATACGAAATTCCCAGACGATTTTTGATCATCTGGAAGAGAGACATTGCTCCCTTTTGTGTATTGGTAGATACCGCTTTCTGGTATCGTTGACAGGCCCTCGGGAGAACTCTTTATAGTAAGGTTGAACTTTGGTAATGGCAAGACCTTGAATTTTTGGGGAGTAGAGGAAGTTGCCATCTCTCCCTGAGTATCCTCAACGATGAGATTCACTTCGAACTCCATTGATGTCTCCTCGAGATTTATAGGCGCGATATAAAGGCCCTCATAAAGGTCATCTTTAAGTAGCATGTCCAGTGTGTCTGTAGTAGAATCCTGTTTTTTGATGGTTGCCTTGACCGACTTGATAGGGGAATTTCCAGGAGTGATATCTGCTCGGATTATTACTTCTCCTCCGATTGTAGTGCTTTCCAAATAGAATTCATCTATCGAGGGCGGTATCGTTGCAACAGAAAAACTTCTAGTCTCGCTTAAAGGTCCGAGTTGTCCAGATTCATCTATGGCCCTAACTTTCCAATAATATGTGTCTTTGGACAAAGGTTGTAAGGGTGTGTAATCACTGGATGTTGTTAAAAAACCATTCTTCAACTCGGATACAGAAACGGTGTCTCCCAAAAAAAGTTCATATTCTTTTGCACCGCTAACAGGGCCCCATTTTAGTATGTGCTGAGGGTCTAAAACCTCACCATCTTCAGGGCTTATTAAGTCAGGGGCAGACAAAACAACTTCACTTATTTTTATGGATATCCAGCTTGTAGTCCTATCTCCGAACCCAGATTTCTCAACTAAGATTGATACCAGGTCTGTGCCCTCAATAATGGGGGCGGTATATTCGGTTATAAATTCCCCATTTTCGTTTGTCTTGCCATTGTCTTGTGAGAAGGTCCCATCGTTTAAAGACTTCAGAACGGTCCATGCTCCGGATATGGGTTCGTCAGTTCCAAATATTGTTACACGGATTGTTATTTTGGATTTCTGTCCAGGCTTTATTATACTTGAATCTGGCGTAACAGTGATATCTAATGATGGCTGAATTTGAACCTCCATTTTGCCTTGCCCCTCTAAATACCCTACTTTAGTACCAGTAGCAGATATAAAAATTGGCAAGGGAGATTTTACAGATGGAGGGGTATAGGTTACCGATAGGTCGCCATTTTCATCTGTGAATCCGTTAATAGGCGATAGTGTGCCGCCTTCATTGGGATCTAACATCCTAGATCCATAATCCGTTATAAACAAAGATACGTTTGCACCTTGTATTGACTCCTCAGTCGATGAGACATGTACCTTTATTTTAGTTGTACTCCTGCTCTTTATTGTGTACGGAGGAGAGCTGTATAGATCGACTAAAGATACGGAGAGTGGGGATTGAGAAGAGGCAACTCCTATTGTAAGATAGGAGGCAGCCATCAAAAAACAAAGAATAAGGAAAATTCGAGTCATTGATTTTTCAAAAGAGAGGTCCATTGTCTTACCTCTGATATTTAACCTTCTAGTAGCTGATACTGGCTATTTAAGTTTTCCCGTATTCGTGGCATAAAATCATCTAGGTGTGGTGTGAATCATGATCGGTTACATCTTCTTTTGGAAGGTTCTGTTGATTATGTGGTTGATGAGTGTTGATTGATTGGTGATTCTAAAAATAGTTTATTCTCAGTTAATCTGTGGCAAAACCTTTTAGAGAGATTCCTTTATCTATCACTTTTACTCCTACCCATATAATAATAATGGATGCGATCAGATGGACTATATCTAACCATGTACGGGTATAGTAGGATGTACCTTCGACTTTTTCCAGGGTCACTGCAACGACTTCTTGGGTAGAGAATGCTGGGAATAATACAAACGCAAGTCCTACTCCTATACAAAGGATTAGGGTTCCCAAACCGATTAGGAGGCTTCCTATATCGATTTGCCAACCTCCCTCTTCTTTGCCTATTGTTTCTCCTTCTTGTAAATCCTCCTCCATGTCCATTTTGATAACCCTTTTGATATTATTTTCAATACGGTGTTATTAAAATTATTTTTTAAAATCATACTTCACTTTAACTCTTCTATTTTCCACAACTTCTTCGATAATCAATTTATCCCCTAGACTTACTTTTAATCTGTTTAATGAACCCTGCACTTTCCCAACAGTCCATCCAAGGTTTTTAGAAATCTCATACATAGTCGAAGCAGGCTTGTCTTTTAGATACTGAATAACTATCTCATCAGCCTCTTTGCCTATCTCTATTTTTCTTTTAATTGCTTCGTCTGTTCGCTTCATTGTTACCTGCATGATAGATATACGGCCCTTATTATATATAAAACTTTCCATAATATTATAGTATTTACTGGTTTTTTGACAGTATATTATATGATTTACCGATAAGTATATTTACTAGTAATGACAATATATTATATAATAAACTGTGAATAAAGATGAATACGACAACCAATGAACCAAAAACTCAAATTTTCAAGTAGGTTTTAAATGATCCATATTACATTCTAAGAGTGAAAAAGAGGACGTTTGGAGGTGTAACCATGGGGTTTATTGATTATTTGACGGCGACTCTTAAATGGTTGGGACAGTTTGCAATAGGCGGTTTTGTGGTGTTGTTAGGAATTTCTTTTTTAATCAGTAGTGAGTCAGGAGTTGCAACTTTTTTTGGCTTTGCATTTATGTTACTTGGGGCCATTATAATCGCCTATGCGCTAAACCAAAGAGATGATTTAAACAAGATACAGCGTGTTAGAAGATAAGGGCAATTATAAAAAGATGCCTCATAAATTCTAAAATAGTTTACAGTAATATACAACTTACTCTTCATACTTTAAAGTCAAAACCTTCCTGATCTCCTCTGCTTTTTTCCTGCCTATTCCTTGGACCTTTTCAAGCTCTTCTGCTGAAGCTTCAAATACGCCCTTAACACTCCCAAATTCCCGCAAAAGCCTCTTTGCCAGCGTAATATTCACATTCGGTAGGCCTGAAATTATGTACTCCTGCTGCTCTTTTAATGTCAACGCCCGTCTTTCACCTCTGATCTGGACTTCGGCCTTGCGCTCCTCCCTTTCACGCTTGAGTATGATATTTATAAAGCTCGCCGTCTCTTTCTCATCTTGAGAAAACAATATGGGCATGCCGAAGTCCACCGCGACACTTGCTAACGCACCTCTTATGGCATTCGGGTGGATAGCCCTCTTCGAATATAGTCCTTCACCCTCTATTATCATTATAGGTTTTTGATAGCTCTTTCTTAACCTTAAAGCCTGATCCATAAGGCGCTTGTCGACTATGGACTGTAGGAAATCCTCAGTTGTCTTCCTTTCTACCACAACCCTGTCGCTTAATACATAGTCCCCTACATCCAGCATCTTAGGCTTTGATATTATCCCGAACTCCAATAGCTCCCGGGCCACAGTGGAGGCAAGCTCTCTTGAGTCGATAACTATCTCATACTTCTTGTCAAAATAATCAAGATGCTTCTGCTTGACCTCGATCTTGGGCTTATAATGTCTTTTCTTAAGCCTTTCCAGAATGCTTCGCATCCTTTTTTCTTTGTGAAAACTGCTCCAGTAAAAGCCCTCATCCTTTGTCTTTTTGGCCATCAACACAACGACCCTGCCAGCCCTACTCCTCCCAGTTCTTCCCCTCCTCTGAATGGTTCTTATCTCACTTGGTATCGGTTCATAAAATATCACAAGATCGACCTTTGGAATATCAAGGCCTTCTTCTGCCACAGAGGTCGCAACAAGGATGTTGTACTCGCCCTCTCTGAACTTCTGAAGGATATCTAACTGCCTCTTTTGTGAAAGACCGGCGTCTCCCTCCTTATTAGCCTGGCCTACAAAGCGCACTGGTTTGGCACCTTCTAACTTGTCCAGTGTCTCTACGATCTTCTGGGCAGAATCCCTATATTGAGTAAAGATCATGACCTTGCTGTCCCTCTTTTCCTCTGTTATCATCTCCACTAGCGCGTCAAGCTTTGGATGGTGCATTGTTAAAGCCAGTTCTCTGCCCATTTTCATGGCCCTTTTGAAATCCCAGTCCTTTAAAAGTACCTTAACCGCCCTTGTCGAGCCGGAAGAAGAGGCCTGACTTTTCATTCTGTCAAAGTACTTAACAAGAGTATCCAGACCTTGTGTTTCAAGTAACTCCAATGCGTGGACAATGTTTATACACGCTGCCACTAAAGAGAGGCCTTTTAAAATGTCTGGATCACCGTACTTTTTGGAAAGATCTGATTGGAGTCTCCCTCGAAGCGTTAACAGGTCTTTCTTGCTTATCTCAACGCTTGATGACCTTGTAAAGCCCATCTTTTTAAGGGTGGTAAGTCTGTCTTTTAACACATTTTCCAAAAGTCTTTTAACCCCCATGAAGGGCTCGGGTAAGAAGACCTCTTTCCAGAGTAAATCGATCCCTTTAATATACCCCTTTACATCAGGGTCTCGCTCACTTCTTACCTCAATGTTGTCAATGGACAGGCTTTCGCAGACCTCAGCTATTTTCTCTTCGTCAGAACCTGGAGAAGCGGTCAATGCCAAAATCAAGGGGGACTTTGCGGTTTTTAGATAATTTTGGGCTATGAATCCATAAGGATAGTTGCCCACTGCTCTGTGCGCTTCGTCGAAGATGATTAAAGAGACATCCTCAAACGAATATTTTGCAGAGATTATGTCGTTTTCTATAACCTGTGGAGTTGCACAGATCACCTTGGAACTTGCCCAGATGTCCTTCCTTTTATCAGGGGGAGTGTGGCCTGTGAAGACATTTACTTCCGCTTCATCGATGGTCAAGAATCTTTTAAAACTGCCTGCATGCTGATTTACCAGAGGGCGCGTGGTTGAGATCATCAAGATCTTGCTTTCAGGAGACATGTGAATCCGATGGGCCGCCAATAAGACGGCTATTACCGTTTTACCAAGTGCTGTCGGTGCAACAACCAATGTATTTGAGGCCGCAGCATTTCCCACGATGACTTCTTGGTACAGGCGGGATTCCACGGTATCCTTCGTGATCAGGGGATGCTCTACAAACATGTCTTTTAATCAGCTAAAAGGTTATTTAAAATTTCACACGTGAAGCTTTGGCAATAAAAAATGTTAAATAGAAGATCAGATGGAAAAAACTCTTTCTGCGTTGTAAACTCGCCGGGGTAGCCTAGGGGCGAGGCGGCAGACTGCAGATCTGCTATACATGAGTTCAAATCTCATCCCCGGCTCCATACTTCTTGTTCTTTTTTACCAAATCCCCTAATCGGGGATTTGAACGGCAATTCCTGAAAATCTCCCCCTAGAGGATGTAACCTATGAGTCAGAAGAGGAGGGTAACAATGTGTTATTATGGGGGTTAGCTATAGGGAGTGGTCTATATCTTCTTAAGAAAAACGCTGAGAAGAAGGATGATAATTCAAATCGAAAGGATTCTTGGATATAACATTTTTAAAAGGCTTGAATCAAAATAGAAAGATATGGAACCTCTAAAAATCAAAGGGCATTTAGTAGATTCAAGCAAAGCTCATGTTAATATTGAAACGAAATTTGAAACTTGGGGGTTTCTACCTTTTTGTATCACTGGTCAAGAATGTAAACTTCATATTAAAATTGAAAATGTTGGGAATATATCTATTCCCATGACTGATTTTAGATGGCATATTTATGGTCCCAAATTAGATTTTACTGAAGACCCACATCATCAGTTAAATGATATATCAGAAGTAGAATTGAAACCGAATAGTGATCCTATTGAAAGATCGGATAAATTTATACCACAAATTACAGGACAATATTTAGTCCAAATTGAGGTTATTGATGAAAAAAAGAAAGATGAGATTATGTTCCATTCAGGAATACTTAATTTTGGAAAAGATTATGAACGGTTTTTTGAATCTTATTCAGGGTACATAATCGGCATTCTTATAGGAACCGTTCCAGTAGGTATTTTAGCAATAATTGAGATTATATCAAGAATAATCCCTATCTTAATCAAACTTATCAAAATTTTTAAGTAGAATTAAAGAATAATTTTTTTCAAAAGAAGATGTAACCGATCATGATTTACAGTACACTTAAGATAAAGATAGATTGTGAAATACGAGATGAAAATGACATTTTTCTAGAAAAAAAACTTGGTATAGGTTATGATTATAATCCAACAAAAAACAATTGGTCTTTTGAGGCTCAATTATCTTTCATTATCCTATAGTGGACTCCACTTTTAGGTCTCTTTATTCGTATTTTCAAAGGTTTTAATAATACCTATTACATCCTAAGATGGGAAAAGAGGACATATTGGAGGCATGGAGAGATGAGGGAGGGCATTATACTCATAGGTATTATTTTAGTGGTATTGATTAGTTCAGGATGTATTCAAGAAACACAAAAACCAATAGCCTGTACAGAAGATGCGAGGGTATGTCCTGATGGCTCATCAGTTGTACGGATTCCCCCTGCTTGTGAGTTTGCTCCATGTCCAAAAAGGGGGGGGGGGGCGC
>JBHICB010000010.1:0-17134 GCA_046759365.1 Hydrothermarchaeales archaeon (SeqCode) | reverse complement strand
ATATTTAACCGTTACTCCTGTGGTTTTTGAGCAGCTTGTACTCGATGCTGTCCCTCAAAGCCTCCCAGCTCGCCTCTATGATATTCTCAGAAACTCCGACTGTTCTCCAGGTTCCATGCTTGTCACTGGACTCTATCAATACCCTAACCTTTGCCGCTGTGCCTTCTTTTGCGTCGAGCACCCTGACCTTGTAATCCGTCAGATGCATGTCCTTTAGTCCTGGATAAAACCCCTCCAACGCCTCTCTTAATGCCATATCTAGTGCGTTCACCGGACCGTCGCCTTCTGCTGCTGTGTATTTTTCTTCACCCCCTACCTTTAACCTCGTTGTAGCTTCTGCGAACATTCTTCCGTCCTTATGCTTCTCGACTATGGTCCTATATCCTTCTAATTCGAAGAAGTCTTCATAGGGCTGAAGTATCTTCATCACCAGGAGCTCGAAAGACGCCTCTGCGCCTTCGAATTGATATCCTTCGTCTTCCAGGGCCTTTACCTTATCCATGATCTTCTTCGTCTCTTTCGTGTCCTTCTCCAAGTCCAGACCGTACTCTTTTGACTTGGATATGATGCTACTCCGGCCTGAGAGTTCTGAAACTAGGACTCGACGCGTGTTGCCCACTAGATTGGGCTTTATATGCTCATATGTTTGTGGGTTCTTCTGCACCGCATCTATATGCACCCCGCCTTTATGTGCAAAAGCACTAGCTCCTACATAGGGGAGGTTGTTCCTATGGCTCAGATTAGCGATCTCACTTACAAATCTTGAGACCTCCGTGAGCTTCTTGAGCTGCTCATCAGTTATGCAATCAATACCTAGTTTAAGCTTTAGATCCGGGATTACAGAGCAGAGGTTGGCGTTTCCAGACCTCTCACCATATCCATTTATTGTACCCTGAACATGTACTATGCCCTTTCTCACGGCCACCAGGGTATTTGCCACAGCCACGTCGGTGTCATTGTGTGCGTGTATGCCCAGAGGTGTTTTTATCCTCTCCTTAACTACATCTACTATCCACTCAACTTCATAAGGCATACAGCCACCATTAGTATCGCACAAGACGATACATTCTGCACCTGCATTTTCAGCACGTTTCAGTGTTTCTAATGCATAATCTGGATTTGCTTTGTATGCATCGAAAAAGTGCTCCGCATCATATATGACTTTGCGCCCTTTTGACTTGAGATATGAGACAGAATCCTTGATCATCTCAAGGTTTTCTTCCAGTGGGACATTCAGCGCATCCCTCACATGCAGATCCCAGCTCTTTCCGAAAATACACACCATTGAAGTATCCGCTTCCAGTAAAGCATTCATGCTAAGGTCTTTTTCTGGGGAAACGCCGCCCTTCCTGGTGCTTCCAAATGCAACGATTTTTGCATTTTCCAGCTCAAGATCCTTAATTTTTTCAAAAAACCTTATATCCTTGGGGTTTGACCCAGGCCAACCGCCTTCGATATAAGTCACTCCAATCTCATCGAGCCTCTCAGCTATCCTGACTTTATCCTTAACTGAAAAAGAGATCCTTTCGGATTGGGATCCATCGCGCAGCGTAGTGTCGTATATCTCTACTTTCTTTGGCATCTTTTCTTTACCGACAAATTTCGCAATCCCACGCATTCATTTTTTTGCCTCCAAAGATATTGGAAACGATATAGGAGGGGATATATAAAGCCTATGTTTCCAATTCAATTACGGCTTTTAAAAAAGATAACGTTAAAAAATGGCCCTGAAAATCTACACAAACATCTCTTTTGGCGGTGCAGACTTCCCGCTCTTTATCTCTTTGAATGCAGCGCTTAGGTATCTCTCTTCTATTTTATCTGCATCTTCGAGTATCGCTTTGTGCAGGGCGGTTTTGAGGAACTTCTCCTTAAGGTCTCTTCCAGAAAATCCCTCCGTCTTTTTTACGTATTCATTTAGGTTGGCTGAGACTTTTATAGGCAGGGTCTTGGCATAATGCTTCAAGATTTTCAATCTCTCCTTTGGCGTGGGCAACTTAAACTCGAACTCCTCTTCAAATCTGCTTCTTAAAGCGTGATCTAGCATCTTTGGGTTATTGGTAGCTGCAATCGTTACTGTGCCTTCATTTTCTTTTAAACCGTCAAGTTCAGTTAGCAAGGCGTTCACGACCTCCGAGACATCACCCCTTACCGATTGATAGGCCCTGTCCAAGCCAATTGCATCAAGCTCGTCTATAAACACAATAGAGGGTGCGCATTCTGACGCCGCCTTATAAAGGTCATGAATCCTCCTGGAACCGTCACCGACATATTCTCCCACGAGATCGGTTGCTCTTACCAAGTATAGAGAAGAGCTCGTTTCGGTTGCTAAAGCCTTGGAAGTCATGGTCTTTCCTGTCCCCGGTGGGCCGTAAAACAAGACGTTTTTAGGAGCCCAGTTGCCGAAGCTCTTGGGATCTTTGAGGAAGCGTTCCACTATTTTACATTTCCTTTTTACATCCTCGTGTCCAATTATGTCTTTGAACCTGACCTGCCCCTTTAAGCTGAAAAACTGCTTTAATTCGCCTTTCTCTACCTTTATCAGAGTATCCTCGCCAACCTTCACATCCCCTTGAGGCAGGACTTTTATTATCTGGAAGGCAAAATCGGGTATGACGCGCTGATCAAAAAGATAGTCCCCTTTGCATACAATACTGCCCATCCACTGCTCCTTGGCATATATCTCAAAAAGAGCCTCATCCTCGATATTGATAGAATAACTCCTGTGAAAATCTTTTAAAGGAAAACCCACTGGTTTTAGTTTGACCAGTTTTGCGGGACGTGCCTCACGATATTCTTGAACAACTCTCTTAGAAACCTTTGTCCTTGTTGGAACCCATGTATCGAGGTATGTTTGGATCAGCTAACCCCCTAATTCATACAATACTGGCATGGCAAGATTAATGTCTACAAGGAAAGTTATAATGGTATCCGCTACTTTTAAAAACAAAGATGGATTTTAAAAAAAGAGGTGTCGAATTTGGTAAAAAACAAGGAGATAGAGCTAACGGAAAAAGAGGAATGGAGCGGAGATGGCTTTAAAATTAGAGTTGTTAAATGGGACCTGAAGAATTACAAGCAGAAGCTTGAAGCGAAGTTTGAAGATAAAACTGAGACATGGTACTTTGGATTATATGAGAAAAAAAATGTTGTGCTTTTTGATGGGGCTTTAACAATTAACGATAAGGGGGCGAATTTTAAAAATAAAATTCAAAAACTTATTGTCGAAACTAAGTGATTCTAAGCCTGGCTAATTGTTTTTTTCTCAGGGTGCTATTTTGTTAATATTATGGTGTGTCATCTATAACCCATCGCATTTTTTACAATCCCCCCCACATTATATTAAACATTCGGAATGAGAACATAATACACAACTAAATAACCGACAATGGCGATTACAATACCTGCCACAATCCAGAACCGGTGTGTTAATTTCTTTCCATGCATTTTTCCCAATTATTTATTGATCAACAATGTTTAAATAGATTTTGAAAACTGAATGAAAAAAGGTAGGTAGAATTATATATTCCAAGTGATATTATCGCCTCGGTAATCATGACTGCCATTGAGAATATCAAAGGTGTAATAACAGCACCTGGAGCGACATTCAAGAGCATTAAGGAGGGGGATCACAAGCTGATAATTCCTCTTGATATCATTATCGGCATCGGCATTGTTAGAGGGATAGTCGACTTCCTCCAAAGACCAAAAATGCTGGAGATACTTTCAAATCTGGGATCTATTACAGAAGCAGAAGGTTTTACCAGTTTTCAGGAGCAAATTCTTAGTGAGGCTGCCGGTGTACAGAACATTACCATTTTTGATGCTGTATCTTCAGGCGTCATTTCAGCAATTTTTGGATGGCTGTTTTTAGTCATGGTTTATTTCATTATTTCCCGAATCCTTAGCGGAAGTGCAAGCCTAAAAGACCTTCTGGAAGTGACAGGCTACGCTAGAGTCCCTGAATTACTGGGAACCATATTAGCTTTATTTTTAGCCTCATTGAACCCATTTTTCATATTATTTTTAATGTTGATATTTACCCTTTGGGCTCGAGTTTTGGATATATTTGCAATAAAAGAAGCCAATGATTTTACAATGGGAAGGCCGTGGCCACAGTAGTTATCCCAATTGCTCTTTACCTTTTGTTTGCTTTATTTACAGTGTTGATGGTGCTAGGAATTTGATACGAAATAAGATTCATATACTGTTTGCTTATTAAAAAATGGGAAGGGGATTAGCAACATAGTTTTCTAGGTCAATCCGATCTTGCCATGCAACCTTGCACTTACAGTCCAATCCTTCCAGATACCCGGGATCCTGAGTAATCGAGAATCCAACTATTGACCCATATACCTTGGCATCACATTCTCCACAGTTGTGTGCTCCTCTTTTTCTGCCGGCGGCTGTCGGGTGGCTAAGTACTGGAATCTCTACCTGTTTTGAGACCTCTTTTATTACCTCGACAACGCTCCAAAGCCATGGAGCTCTATATTCGCCCCTCCTCCACAAAAGTTCCACCAATGTACCTTTCTGTATGTTTATTGGATTGTACGAAATTCTGTCTGCGCCCAGTTTCTCTGCTTCTATCCCCGAGTTAATTGCGTCTTTGATGGCTTCTTTTTCATTAAGGAATGGGGGCTTGATCAAAAGATAGGCCTTGACATCGATATTGTTCTTCTTACAGTTTTTTAACGCAATCTTAAAATCTTCAAGCAGAAAACCTTTGTTGATGCAGTTTATCCTTACATCGTCGTTTGTAGTTTCAAGGCCTATACCGACCTCCAGCTGTGCATCCAGAATATCCCGGGCCTTCTTTAAAACATCCTCATTTAGAAATTCTGGCCTAGACTCGACCTGTACCTTATTTATCTTAGTCTCATTGATTCTCTCAAAGATCAGCTCAATCGATCTCTCGCTGAGCTCGTTAGAATCAAAGAAGCTTCCTGAATTGAAGATCTTGAGGTATTTGACGTCCTTAAATTTCATCAGAGCTTTCCCAAATTGGTCTAATATTTCCTTTTCATCTGCCTGTTTACCCTGGGAGTCATAGACATAGCCGCACATGCTACATCCAGAGCTAAGACCCCAGCTGCATCCCCTCGTGGGGAGTATCATGACACCAGCGTCTACGGTTTTGCCATCAAGGAAATCCTTCTCTTTCCATGAGACTAGCCTATTCCTCCTCTGGTATTTTTTCAATCCCTTGGTGCGGATCTCTTTAATTACTTGGTTCAAGCCTTTATTTCTCATCTTAGATCAACATCTTCTCCAGTTTATCTCGTATGTCCATTAATCCATCACCATATTTTGCCGAGGCTAATATATGCTCTTCGGGTATCACTTCCTTGTCAAAATCATGGCCCTTGTCGTTCTTGTTTAGGACATATAGGGTGGGTATAGCATCTGCATTGATCTCTATCAATGTGTTCTCACATATCTCCTTTTTTCTTAGAAATTTTTCTACAGGCTCTGAGACATCAAGCACTATAAAGATCAGGTCGGAATCCCTGATATCACTTAGTGTTGCCCTGAAAGCATAGATCAGCTCGTGCGGCAGATCTCTTATAAAACCGATGGTATCGTTTATGAATACAGTTTTTCCCTTCAGGCTCAGAGCGGAGGTCTTGGTGCTAAGTGTTGTGAATAGCTCATCCTTTGCCGCTTTATTCTCATGTGCCAGAGCATTTAGCAGGGTTGTTTTACCTACATTCGTATAACCGACCAAAGATACGATCTTGCCCCCTTTTCGCCTCCTCCTTCTCTGCATGTCTATCCTTCTCTGAAATTTCTCTAGCCGTTCTTCGATCTTTTTTATTCTGTCATGGATAGCTGTGATGGTGCTGTGGATGATGAACTCGCCGCTCCCGCCAAACCCTGGGTGCTCCTCCTTGATCTTTTTGCTTAAGAACATCTTTATGTAGGGCACTTTTCTTTTAAGTCTTACAAGCTCGATCTGGAGTTTTGCTTCTTTATTCATGGCATGCTTCTCGAAGACATTTAAAATCAGATCGAATTTATCTATCACAGGGATGCCGAATGCCGCTTCAAGGGACATTGTCTGCCTTGAACTAAGGAGATTCTCGAAAATGACCAGCCCAACGCCGTTATTCTCGATAAATCCTTTGATTTCATCAACTTTCCCGGTCCCTACCAGGTATCTGGGCCGGGGCTTGGCCAACTGAGTAAATACATCTATCACACTATACCCTGCAGTCTCTGCAAGGGATTTGATCTCTTCTTCCCTCTCCTCGAATTGGTCTTTAACAAGCATCACAACAACAGACTTCATGTCAAACCTCTAAGCTATTAGCCGACGAGATGTCCTAATCGATTCAAATCTCTTGTCTATTTTCTATGTCTCAACACAATGGCCAGTCCTTTTATTGCCCTCACCATCTCATTCCCATTGAGGATTGCTTTTCCTACACCTACCACCTTACCATCGTATTCAACAATGACCTCGTCTCCAGGCCTTACCTGGGGGTCAGCATCCCTTATGCCGATGGAGAAGATGTTATTGGTCTCTGGCCTGAATGAGAGAGAAACGATGTAGCTTCCAAAACCTCTGAGGAGCTCCCCTCCTTTAATGCTCAATGCAAGATATCCGGTTTGAGGGTTTATCGACGCGATCTGTTTATCATTAGAAAATATTTGATAACCCTTTCTTCTAATATTCGTCGATATCAAATGTTCACTGGAACCTCTTCCAAACTGAAAATCACAAAGCCTTTTAAGATCTCCAATTCGCCTTTTTATTGTCTTTGATACTTCAAAATCTTCCAGAGTTTTTTTGATCTTAGATTCCAAGTCGTTTAGCGATTCCGCAGACAAGATATTCTCCTTTGTTAGGGGGATGTGGAGGCTATCACAAATTTCCCTATAACTGCCGTCCACATGAGCTAATATTCGGGCGTTAGCTTTTTGGATATAGTCTTTCAAGAGCCGTATTGCAATCTCCTTTTCTTCATAGGTCCAATGCCCGGTTACCGGCACATCGTAATGCTTGGCTGGATACACGTTTTCCAGTTCTCTTGGTACGATGCCCAGTGGAGAGGTCATGATCACCTCATGAACCAATGGTAGCTTCCCCTTTGCTCCCCTCTTTATATGTTTTATAAATTTCCGGTGCGATCTCGATTTCGAATACGGCTTTCTAGCAGAGCAGGGTAGGATTATTGCCAAGGCGATGCCCTCAGGGGGTACATACCTCTGGATTATCCTTTCATGCCACCTTATGACCTCCGGTCTTCGTAGAGACTCATTCGTTATCAACCTCATTTCTACTACCAGCAAATTAGCAAAATTTCTCTCCAATATTCTTCTTCGGTTTGGGAGATCGGGGGAAGTTTAATGGCCAATTATAATAGGCTCATATAAACATTTGTTGTATTTTTGCCATCCGAGCCGACTTCCACCTTCTTGATCCTGTTCCCTGTGTGACCGTAGAAGTAACAAGAGGGCCATCAGCGCTGCCTCTCCTGACCTCTATCATCTTGTTCGCGGTGTTGTAGACGTAGTAGAACTCGCCGCCGCTTACCATGTTTCCATTGGCGTCGTAGGTGAGTAAATTATTGGGGTATTATAAATAATTTTTATAAAGTTATATTTTTATATTTCTATAAATGGTGGTTTTATGGCTACAACGACGATTGGTATTTCTAAAGAGATTAGGAATAAATTAATGGCTTTAAAATTCGAAAAAGGGTATGAAAACATGAATGCCCTTATAGCAGACCTCCTTGCCGAGCACAAAAAGCGGAGGCTCCTCGTGGCTAGTGACCTTTTTAAGGAACGGATGGAAAGGAAGGGGCTTACACTTGAAGACCTCAACTAGACCTCGTGTGGTCATGGATACGAATGTAATATTTTCTGCCCTTTATGACTTGAATTCGGATGCCGGCAAGCTGTTGATTTATTCGATTGAAGGCCGTGTTGAACTATTGGCCTCTAGCTATATTATGGGTGAGCTTGAGCGCAACCTTAAAGGGAAGTTGGGTTATAGCGATGAAGAATTCAATGAGACAATCAAAGCCTTGCCGATTGAGTGGATCGAGGACGAGAGCTACTCGCGGCATATCAAAAAAGCAGGCAGAATGATTAAACATGAGCGAGACATTCCTATTCTGGCCTTTGCTTTAAGCCTTAAATCCGATGTAGTGAGCGGAGATGAACATTTCCAAAATGTTCGTGCAAAGAGTCTCAAATGCTGGAGGCTAAAAGAATTAATCGAACTATTAGAGGAAGAATAATTCTGGAGGACACTCCAACACAGGGGAGCAGTGCGTCCTCGCAAACAGGAAACGGCATCCCATCTAGAGATTGGCGAAATGAAAGGTTTTTGATTGCGTTGCTGCTGACGATTTCCTTTGCCGTACTGGTGTGGAACACGAAATACTTTACCATAAGAAAGGGCAGAGTGCACAAACCTAATTTTACTTTTTCTTACAACCTAGCATCCTGTGTTACGTTAGCGGTTTTTTTGACACTGACGTGGTTTTAAGATACTCGGGTGTACCTCTCTAAAAAGTCCCCTTTTTCCATATCCAATAATCTCAAAGCTACCATAGAGTTTACACTAGAAGTCGATCTCTCTTCGACGAGGTTCCTCAGTTCGTCTTGTTTCATCGCCACCCTTATCTCACTCATTATTTTCAGGGCAGTGTCAAAATTATGCTGAACTAGCTTATTGACATCCTGATATAGGTCTTCGGGGGTGTTTTCTCTACAAATTTTACAAGAGCATGGGAGCTCGTCGATCTTCTCCAATGATAAATATCCTCTACTGGTGACCATCTTTTTTCCCCAAGCCTTTGCTATACAATCAATTGAGTCAAAAAGATCCACACCCATGTACGATAACAAATAAAACAAGTGGGGAGGAGCGCCCTGTAGATATATGGCTGAGTTTGGTGAGACCATCTCTCTTATTGTAGTGATAACTTCGACCATCAGTCTTGGATTTTTGACCAACCTATCTCCATTTGATACAGCCAGTAGAGGGCGGTCTTTCAGCTTTTCTGCACATTCTTCACGCAGATCTTTGTATTTGGATCCAACGATAGCTGCTCCAAAATTTGGATATCTTTCAGCAAACTTCACAGTCTTTAATACGGCATCTTGCGCAATGTCTCTAGGAACGTCAAACCCAACATCCATACGGGGCAAAATCCCGAATTTTTTGATCTCCTTTTCAATCAAGAGGCTCCCATAATCCAGTACTACAGGAGCAGATTTAACACTATTATCATAGGATGTAATGTAAATGTCGTGTTTTAAAGTCCAATTCTTAGTCAATACCGAGAAGAAATTCGGGGTTTTTATCTTGCAACCATCGTAATGGAACCAGCCTAGTCTAGATGGCCCATCATGTTTCTTTATCTCAAGATGCATGTGGGCGACTATGTCTCTGCCTCAAGATATATATTGTGTAAAAAAAGATTCGGTACTGGTGCGATATGGATTCAAAGTACAAAAAAAGCATTGCCTTTCTGTTTGTTATCGGTGCGATTATCTTTGCTATCCTGATAAAACTGATCGGGTTGGAGGACACCATAAGGACCCTCAAATTGGCCGACAAGAGGCTTTTTTTGCTTGCCACCCTCTTACAATTCATCATTCTAGCGGTCAGAGCCTATAGATGGCAATACTTGTTGGAAGATGTTGGAGAACGTGTTGGGCTTAAAGACCTTTATGTTATAATATTGGCCGGGACCTTCGGCAACAATGTAACCCCCGGTGCTAGAGTAGGGGGCGAGCCCTTCAAGGCATATCTTTTAAAGAAAAACTTTGGGATAAAGGCCAGACGGGGTTTTGCTACCATTGTTGTAGAGAGGATATATGATTTTATAGTTCTGGCAGCTATGGCCATCATAAGCTACCTATATGTCATGTCCATGCTGGATATAGAAAGAAGAAGCAAGTTTGCAATAACCGCTGTGATGATAATCTTGATCTTGCTCCTCAGCGGAGTGGCGAATGCCATATTCAGCGAGAGGATTGCTAATAAGATCTTTCATTTCTTACCGGAAAGGTATAAAACGGGACTTTTGGATGCCTTTCCTACCTTTAGAGAGAATTCTTTAAATTTGATAAAGAATCTAAAGCTGTTTCTCTCCATGTTCTCTATAACCGCCATCCTCTGGTTATTAGACGTTGCCAGAGTTGTCATCCTATTCTATTCTTTAAACTATCCGGTTTCTTTTATGGAGATCACCATGGTTTTTACGCTGAGTATTTTCTTGTCCACAATCCCATTTCTCCCCGGTGGGCTAGGGTTAACCGAAGGCGCCATGGTCGGGCTTTACTCGGCGATTGGGATACCTTTGGTAATCACTGTCATTGCGACGCTTTTGGATAGGATAATAGCCTATTGGTTAATGATATTTATGGGGGGGATTGCGGCAGTAGTTACTCACATCCAAGAGATAGATATGGGGAAAATATCTATGGAAGAATAATGGAAAAAATTCAAGAAAGTTGTTTATAGAAAAGGGGTACATAAAGGCTTTCATATGCCCTCCATTTCCAAATACGTAGAAGACATTAATTTGGTCCTAACCTTAGCTGTGGTTGCAGGACTTTTCTATCCAGTCTTTTCTGAATTTTTCATAGCCTACATAGTTCTATTGTTGATAGTCATAATGACTCTTTCTACAGCCCAGATTAAGTTTGGGGAGCTGGAGGATATAAGGAGAGAGTTCAAGCAGGTACTGACAGGGTTTTTAATAAGTTATGGGTTTGTTTCTGGCATCGTCTTTGCCTTGACTATAATATTCATATCTGATCCGAATTTAAAAGCGGGCTTTATTATCATGGCGGCGGTGCCCTCAGCAGTAGCTGTAATACCTTTAACCGGCATTTTGAAAGGGAACCAGCGCTTGTCATTGATCTCAAGCTCTTTTATTTATGTGATGTCTCCTCTTATGGCAACGATAATCATATTTTTAGGCCTTGGTTCCAAAGTAGTAGATCCTGTAATTTTCATCAAGGTTTTATTGGAACTGATCTTGTTGCCATTGGTTTTATCAAGACTTCTAATTAGGCTCAAATCTTACCCCGAGATCAAAAAAGTTCAGAAGACGGCTATCAATTTGTGTTTTTTCGTTCTTATTTACGGCGTGGTTGGTGTGAATAGGGATGTATACTTTGGAAAGCCTTACATAGTCTTGATGGTCTCGGGGATATGCTTTTTTAGGACCTTTGTATCAGGCACTGTGATCTACCTTTTGGCAAGATGGAGGAAGGTGGATAGGTCTTCCACAATAACATACGCACTCTTTGGCACTTTTAAAAATATGGGAATAGCAGCGACCATGGCATTGGTATTGATAAACAAAGAGGCTATGATACCTGCAGCTATCGCTATACCTTTCGAAATCATGACATTTGTTTATTTAAGCAAATTGGTGGGGGATATTTGATATGAATCTAGAGTTTATTTCTTAGAGCAAAAACCTCTTTTTAAAGCTAATCAAAAAAAGGGACTAGGTTCTCTTTATTTCTTCCTCAGTCAGATAACAAGCAGGGTCCTCTGACCAAATGTCATCATATAAGGTTTCTGCCCTTATCCTGCACCCGCCACATACGTTATTAAAGCCGCACCTACCGCATTTTCCTTTAAGATAAGTAGGTTTGTTTCTCATCTGTTTTAGAAAATCGTTATCAGGGTCGTTCCAAATCCCACTGAACCTTCTTTCCCTGACATTGCCAAGGCTAAGATGGCTCCAGAACTGACAAGGGTGAATATTGCCGAATGGATCAACATTTGAGGTCTTGTGAGCGGCAGAGCAACCGCCGTGCATCTCAAGTAACTGCATCACCTCGTCAGCCCTGCCTGGATTGTGCTCCTCCATATAATTTCTAAGATAAACCCCATCTGCGTGATTGTCTGTAGTTAGGATCTCGATTTCCACTCCATTGTCATGTAGTTCAAGGGTCTTTTCTATCAAAAATTTAACAAGCTCTCTATTCTGTTCGTTTGTAAGGTCCTCTCCTGCCAAATCTTTTCCGCGACCGGCATAGACCAGATGATACATGCAGAATCTCGGAACTCCCAGGTCCACAACTTGATCTATGACACCCGCCAAGTCTTGATAATTGAACTTGGATACTGTGAATCTTACCCCAGTTTTTAGACCGGCGTCCATAGCGTTCTTTATCCCATTAATGGATCTTTCAAAGGCATTGGGGACCCCCCTGAAGGCGTTGTGCACATCTGGTAGGCCGTCTATACTCACGCCGACATATTTGAACCCAGAGGAAAGCATTTTCTCGGCAAATTCTGGTGTTATTAATGTGCCATTCGTAGATACCACGGCCCTGATTTTGAGGTCAGTCGCTTTAGAACCGAGTTCAAAAAAGTCCTTCCTTATCGTCGGCTCACCCCCAGAGAATAGCAGGACCGGTGTTTTCATCTCCCCCAGGTCTTCTATAAGAGCGAGCGCTTCCTCTGTTGTAAGCTCCCCTTTAAAGGACTTATTTTCCGCGCCTATGTAGCAGTGTTTGCACTTCAGGTTGCATCTTTTGGTGATATTCCATACAGTTATAGGTCTGGATTCCGTTGTAAATTGCAAAAGCTCCGGAGGTACTTCACTTGGGGTAACACCACCGTACTTTAAAGCGTCAGAAACAGTTGCAGTGCCGCACAGAAGTTTTGTAAACCCAATCATAAGACCACTGTCTTTTTAGTGACCACAGGTAACAAGGAAAAAAATTCTTACTTTGGTCGATAAGAAACTTTTATAAACGTATTTTATGATTGAAAAGCATGCTAATTTTAGTCTGTGGTTTACCTGCAACAGGTAAGAGCAATCTTGCAAGAAGTCTTGCCAGAAGGCTGAGAGCCCAGGTATTGAATACCGACATTGTTAGAAAAGAGCTTTTAGAAAAACCAACTTATAGCAACGAAGAGAAGGAGCTGGTTTATGATGTGACCTTTCTTATCGCCAGATACCTCCTCTTCAACAGGCGCAACGTAATAATCGACGGCACATTTTATAAAAAAAGACTTCGTAACAGGATGCGCGGGATAGCAAAAAGAGAAAGGACAAAATTCAAGATAGTTGAGTGCACCTGTCCAGAAGAGGTTATAAGAGAAAGAATGGCAAGGCGGGCCAAACGGAAAAGGACACTTTCAGATGCAGACCTTGAGGTTTACGAAAAGATAAAAATGGAGTTCGAGCCAATTGCGGAAGATCATATCGTGGTGCAGACTGATAGGAATTATAGACAAAATTTGGAGCCTATATTGAAGAAACTGAGGATTTAAGTCTCAAGTTTTTGCCCCCTTGAAAAGGATAGTGGTTATAAGTTCATTTCCTTTGCATATTCATAGGCAAGATCAAAGTATTGCTTTGTCAACTCCTCTGCCTCTCTCTTTTCCTGCTTTGTTATATTTGGGTCACTTAACCTGAAACTGTTTACCTTAGCTCTAACATTGGCACGGTAACACTCGTAAAAGGGAAGAAGGTCAAGTAGCTCTTCATCTCCACTATATTCTACATATTTTTCGATGAAGTACTCTGCTAGATCGTGCCTTTCATGGAAATCCAAGTCCATAGCCAAAAAGGCAACTTCAGCAGCTATGTCGTAGACGGTAAAGGACTTGTTGAACTCTATGGCATCGAATATGTATATCTTAGCAGGGCTTAGAATGAAGATATTTCCTGAATGGACATCTCCATGCGTCTCTCTAACTCTTTCTTCTTCCAGTCTTTTTTCGAATAAGGCCTTATTAGATTCCATAAATCTTTTGGTCTCATCCTCTATAAAATCGAAGATTTTAGCGTCTATTAGATTGCCTCGCAGCTGTCTGGTCTGGTCGAAGTTTTGCAATGCATTAAAAGATACTGTCTTTAGGGATCCAAGATCGTTTTTCTTTTTATATACCTCTGCCTTTGAGTGGAAATCCGTCAAAATCTTTGCTATACTGGAGATCTCTTTTTTGCCCACATGATCTTTCTCCAGTAACTCGGACATCATGGTTTCTTGAGGCAACTCCTTTGTCTTTACAGCGTACTCTATTACCTCGCCTTCTCCGTTTACCCTGATTTTACCGTTATGCTTTGTTATGGGCAGTACCCCCACATACATGTCCCCACAGAGCCTTCTGTTGAGCCTCACCTCCTCCTCGCAGAAGAACTTCCGCTTCTCCAAAGTGGTAAAATTTAAAAACACAAAATCCACCGGCTTTTTTATCTTGTATACATATTTTCCGGTTAAAAAAACGAAGGATATATGTGTCTGCAAAAGCCTTACTTCTTCCACATCCTCCTCATATGCGCTAGGCTTCATTAACGCCTCTACAACTTCTCTTACTTGATCAACCATGTGTTTGGATGGGTCGGGAATAACTTATATCTTTTATCATCTTTAGGGCTTTGCATCTTTAATAGTCATTTTCAAGTATTTTAGGTGCAGAGTCATTATTTTAGGTGCAAAAGGCATTTTAGGTGCAAAGCCCCTCTTTAGCAACATTTTAATGGTTAACTTTCCATCACCCTATCCACTGATAAAGGAGTGTTTGTGTTGGATAATAAAAAAACAGTTTTTCTGCTTCTCTTTCTTTTTGCAACGACCCAAGTTTTAGGCGTCATTTACCAAGCCTATTGGTTTGAGGCTGAGAGGTTGAATAATCCTGATTTCGTAAAGCAAGAATCTATGACCTTAAGTCCGAAGAGAGAGACCAAATGGCCATTAATACTCTTTGCCATTGCGTTTGTGTTTGCAATATTCATCTATACATTTTTATTCAGGTTAAATGTGGCCGCAAAGGCATTAAAGATATTCATCTTTTTAGTGGCCATCATGAGCTTTTTTTTGATAAGCTGGTCACTAGGATTCTGGTTATATATTTTTATGATAGAAACGATTGCGCTTCAACAAAATTTAATTCTTGTTTTTGAAGCATTGTTAATGCTCTCCATTTTTTTGGCAACTACAATTGTTGCTCTCCTTGTTATTACAGGAAAATATCAAACCATTATTAGACCCATTCTAGGTGTGACTCTATGTGCAATGACTGGAGCTGCCATCGCTTCATACTTTACATTGAAGACTATTTTAGCCCTCCTCTTTATCCTATCCATTTATGACTTTGTCTTTGTAAAGAAGACCAAACACATACCCAAGCTAGTAACCATGCTCGACAAACACAATGTCTTGCTCACAATGGATATTGGACCGAAGAGATCGCTTGATGCTCCTGAAGAACCCGTTGAATTAGTGGATAAAGATGATAAAACAGGTACCACATTGGTAGGCAGAAGGCTTGGATTCGGTGATCTGATCTTTGCAACAGGTCTGGCGGTGGCAACCTATGTCGATAAAAACGCTCTAGCTGCTATGATAATGGTCTTTTTCACAACACTTAGCCTTGGAGGATTCTTGGATTATCTTCACAGGACAAACAATACAAATCCCCAACCGGCGATACCGCCTATTTTCGTCGGTGGGTTGATGGGGGCTATCTTTGCTTTTTTGTTATTTTAAATGTTGATGCCCTCTTCATAATGGGGAGGTTCTGGATGTAGTTCCTGGATAAATCCAAAATCGAAGATATCATCTTTGGTTAACTTTCTTAAAATGTACTTCAATTTGTGTAGGACTGGAACGAATAAAAGCGTTGATTCAACAAATTCGTCAGAAAGACTTGCACAGTATTTGGGGGAGACTTTGTAAACCTGAAGCACAAAGTCCTTGTCAACAGCCCTGACTACATTGGAAACTATTTCGGCTGCCTTTTCTGGATACATCCTAATAAAATTGGATGCATCTTCGTGAAGTCCTAGAAATTGATGGACCAAATCTGGGGAATTTTCTATCAATTCATCTTTTACAATTATGCCGTAACTTGGGTTGTTCGACCACAGTTCACTTGGAGGAATTATCATCTTGAAATCGATGGTTTGAAGGATAATTACCCCTAAAGGGGGCGTACCAACGGTGGCATTGAGTTCTCCTCTTTCTATAGCACTTGGAATGAAGTCTGCCCAATTATAATTCTTGACAATTATTTCCCCTTCCAACCTAGTTTTTTCAATCAAATCTCGGATGATAACGTCGTGTATCGAGCCCTTTGGTGGGGATCCAATCTTTCTCCCTTTAAACTGTTGGAGAGTGACCTTCACATCTCCTTTCGACTCATTCAACGTTTTAAATCCACTTCTTCCAATAAACACGGTGCCCTCAACATGACCGCCAGCCACGCATTTTATTGGGACTCCTTTGTCAATGCCCATCATGGCTGGGGGCAGGCCTACATAACCAATGTCCACCTCATCTTTATCAAACGCCTCCACAATGCCGGGGCCTCCGCCGAACAACTTCCAGACTGGCTTTAAATCCATCTTTTTTTCGATCCATCTTGTCCCCATCAGGATAAAGGATGTGTGGTAAACCGTCGAGAGATGCCCTATCCTTATCTTGCTTGGTTTCATCTTCTAAGGAACTCCATCACCTGCTGTTTGATCTCAAGAGGAGTAAGGGGAATGTTAGGAACATCAGCGTTACCAGGTTTAGCAATAACATGTATGAAATTTGGTCCAGATCCCAAGCCCTCGATGACATCGTTTATCCCCCTTCTATCATAGACCTTAAATGTGTTTTCAATACCAAAGCTTTTGGCAGTCAGCTCCAGGTCAACGCCATATTTAGTGGCTGTAGGCTGGTTACCAGTAGAACCATGAACCCCATTATCTATCGCCAAAACAGTCAAGTTCTCAGGGCCCATACCGGCTATTGTTGCCATAATCCCGGGGTTCATAAGGAGGCTTCCATCCCCATCGATGACAACAACCTGCTTTCCAGTATTCATAGCAATCCCAAGCCCTATAGGAGATGCCATCCCCAAGCTTCCGAGCATATAGAAATTGGATTCCTGATGCTTTATGCTGTAAAGTTCTTTACAAGGGATGCCTATGTTGCAGACCACAACTTTTCCATCAAGATAAGGGGCAACAGTCTGGATTATCTCAAATCTTGTTAAGACCGGGCGAATAATCTCAGTTTCAACCGGCGATATCGTTTTGACCTTCCGCTCTCCCCCATTAATACCTTTTTCTTCGCTTTCTCTCCATATCTTAGGACTCAAAAGAGCTGCGTGTATATTGTCGTTCTGATAGGCATCCTCTAA
>JBHICB010000009.1:0-17265 GCA_046759365.1 Hydrothermarchaeales archaeon (SeqCode) | reverse complement strand
ATTAACTCAAGAAGTTTTGTTGATATCTCAGCGTTCAAGGCGCCTTTGCCCTCTTTTGTGGCCTTTTTGGCTCCATCTCCTGCAGTCAAATCGTCCCTAAACTCCATAATGACCTCATTATTGCCTATGTCATAGACGCTCTTGGCTTTGCCCGTGTACAGAAGCTTCATAAAAATCACCCGCTTGAATGATGTAATGAAAACTGATATCTAACCTTGGATTATAAAAAATAATCGATCCAACTTGTATTAAATTTGAAAATTACCTCAAATGATTTATCCCAGTTTACTTATCTAATTGTCTATGCAAATTTCGAAACTTGCGGGCTTTGGTGTCTCGAATGGGGTTATTGAGGTCTTAAAACAGGAGGGGCTAGAAGAACTATATCCTCCTCAAGAAGAGGCCTTGTTGCAGGGTTTGTTAGAACTGGACAGCTCTTTTGTTATAGCTGTTCCAACGGCCAGTGGAAAAACCCTTGCTGCTGAACTCCTCATGACAAAATCTATCCTAGAAGAGAATGGAAAATGCCTCTATATTGTTCCCTTAAGAGCTCTTGCTTCTGAGAAATATCAGGAGTTCTTGAAATATCAAAACCTCGGGATTAAGGTTGGAATTTCAACAGGTGAGTATGACTCAAGCGATTCTTGGCTCCAGGGATCTGATATTATTATAACTACAAGCGAAAAGGCCGATTCTCTCCTTCGACATAGAAGCGATTGGCTAAACTCTTTAAGCGTTGTGGTCGCAGACGAGATCCATCTCATGAACGATGCCAAGAGAGGTCCCACTCTAGAGGTCACATTGGCAAGACTTCTACACCTAAATCCCAACCTTCTGATAATGGGTTTAAGCGCTACTATACAAAATGCAGACGAAATAGCCGATTGGTTGGATGCAAAACTAATAACAAGCGATTGGCGGCCTGTCACACTAGTAGAGGGAGTATACTTCGACCGTGAACTGCTCTTCAGCAACTCCAGGATGGTGGATGTAGAAACCATAACAAAAGACGTCCCTATAAATCTGGCAGCAGAAGTTGTCAAAAATGGTGGTCAGTGCCTTGTATTCGTCAACACTAGAAGGTGTGCGGAAAGATATGCAGAGAATGCTTCAACTGTACTTAAAAAGTTATTATCCAAAGCCGAGAAAGAGACTTTGAAAAAACTTTCAAATGAAGTTTTAAGGGTCCTTCCTGAGCCCACTAGGATCTGTAAGAGGCTTAGTATGTGTCTTAAAGGTGGAGCGGCCTTTCACCACGCTGGCCTTGCGACAGGGCAGAGGAAGATCGTAGAAGAAGCATTCAAAAAAGATAGGATAAAAGTCATATCTGCCACACCAACACTTGCAGCAGGCGTAAACCTCCCGGCAAGGAGGGTTGTGATCCGAGATTACCACAGGTATGATCCAAACCTTGGAAGAAAAGAGATCATGGTTCTCGAATACAAGCAGATGGCAGGCAGGGCCGGAAGGCCGAAATATGACGACTATGGAGAAGCGGTCCTCATCGCAAAGACTGGTGAGGAGAGAGACCACCTACTTGACAACTTCATCCTGGCAGGACCTGAGAGGATCTACTCCAAGCTTGCTGTAGAAGCTACTTTAAGAACCCATGTCCTTGCCACAATAGCTACAGGCTTTGCAAACTCTTATCATGGTCTTTTGGAGTTTTTTTCAAAGACATTTTTTGCCTATCAACAAGATCCTGCAACCCTAGAATTAGTCATAGTCCCCATTATAGAATTTCTAGAAGGTGAAGGATTTATTTATGAGAAGGAAGACCGTCTTGTCCCAACAGCGTTTGGCAAGCGTACCTCAGAGCTTTACATCGATCCAATGACTGCTGTTATTATGAGAAATGCTGTAAAAAGAGCGCAAGAAAAGGAGACAAGCGAGATATCGTATTTGCATGCCATTTCAAGAAGCTTGGAATTGGGCAGTCTTTATTTGAGGCGGAAGGATTATGACTTCTTAAACGAAGAATTCTCCCAGAGTTTGCCATTTTTGCTTTTTGATTCTCCCGAGGAGTTGTATGAATCTTGGCGATACGAAGAATTTCTAGCAGAGTTTAAGACAGCATTATTTCTCAACTCGTGGATAGAAGAGGAGAGTGATGAAGAAATACTTGAGAAATTCAACCTGGGGCCGGGGGATATCAGGACGAAGGTAGATATATCTAATTGGTTGCTCTATTCAATGAGTGAGATTGGCAGACTTTTTAAGCTTAAAAAGTTAAACGAAGTGCGAAGGTTAAGGGAGAGAGTAAGACACGGAATAAAGGAAGAGCTATTAGAGATCATCTCTCTTAAGGATGTCGGCCGAGTGAGGGCGAGGGGATTATTTAACGCTGGCTTTAAATCCTTTGATAGCCTTAAAAAGGCAGAAATATCTGATCTTTCAAAGGTCAAAGGGATTGGCACTAAACTGGCCACGAGTATCAAGGACCAGCTTGAATAGGTTGAATATCAGTTCCTACTCAAAAGATCAATATCCAATCAATATTGTCTTTTTGTCCCCGACAAAACAGTAATATTTATATACTTTCAAAAATAAAGTTGTTATGTTGACAACATAAAGACAAAATTAAAATGAGGTGACAAAAATGGTAAAAGAACTAAAAGTGAAGGTGCCGGAAATAGAAGACTTCGATGCCGCCTTGGTAAACCTCTTAAAATTCTTCTTGGATACAGAAAGTAAGGCAAAGATATACCTCTATTTAAGAAGGCGTGGCAGTTCCACCTCAAGAGAGATAGCTAAGGGGGCAAACCTCTACCCAAGCTCAGTAAGGGAAGCCTTGAAAGAAATGACCAAATCAAAGATTACAACAAGGGAAAAGCTTGAGATTGAAGGTGCAGGAAAAAATCCCTACATATATGAAGCCATATCTCCCACAGACCTAATGAAAAAAAAGGTTGACAAGATAGAAAACCGCCTTAACAAATTGATCAACCTTGATACCTATCTAAAGGAAGATAAAGAGGTAAAGCCCCCTGGTGTCCCGGTAAGGATAAGGATAGAAAGAATAGAGGATGAAGAAGGCAATGTAGATATCAAAGTCGAAAAAGAAACATCTGCAGGAGATAAGATAAAAGAAAAATAGACTCAATGAAAGGCTTTACGAATTGTCGGGCCTTTTATTTGCCTTCTTTTTCCTAAGTTCCCCTAGACTCGCAGCAAAATTATGTATTTTGATTGCTTGTCCATTTGGCTCTGGCAATGTAGTATAGTCCATTTGAGCCACAGGTAAATCTATTATCTCCTTTTTGGTTAACTCTGTCCCTTTTTTTAAACGTGATGGATGATTTAAATCAGCCATTTGTCCATAACTCCGTTGTCCCACTGGATTTTAGATAAACTCATCTTTGTCCTTTGTAAACATTTGGTTTCAACCTACGAAAATTCGACTATCCATAACTCCATGGTCCCCTAGTTTTCAAATGAGTAACAATACCACCTAATTTCCCAATCGCTTTACATTCCTTTACAACGGCATTTATTCGCCTCATTGACAAAAATCTTATAAACCCTGGTGGACAATCAGAACAAATTCAGATAATAAGTGGTGTTGGAATGGCAAATGAATTAGCAAGAGACGAGGTTCTCCAGTACACTTGGCTAGGAAGAGAGGAGGGGTTCACAGCTTTGGAACATGAGATTATTTACCGCGACCTCTGTAGTGGTTGTGGGACATGCGCTGCCGTTTGTCCTGAAGATGTCATCACGGTAAACGACTTTCCAAACCTTGTGGGAAAATGCACCAACTGCGGTTATTGTTTGATACAATGTCCTAGAAGTTTTCTTCCCCGTGATAAGATAGAGAGAGAGTTGTTTGGCAAATCAGGAGAGTTATTGGGAAATTATGTCTCGATAATAGCGGCGAAATCTAAAACTGGTGTGGGCCAAGATGGCGGGTTTGTCACAGCGCTGCTCAACTATATGCTAAAGAATAAGATTATAGACGGTGCAATAATTTCTGGCTTAGACGAGGAAAAGCCTTGGACGCCTCGGGCGGTTTTGGCCACGACCGCTAAAGAGGTGAAATCGGCTTCTGGTACGAGGTATACTAACAGCCCAAATAATGCTGCTTTAAAAGAGGCGGAGGAGAAGGATCTGAAGAAACTCGCTGTTGTGGGTTTGCCATGCCAGATTGAGGGTATTAGAAAGATCATTTATCATCCTGTTGAGAAGGTGGATCTTGCTGATAGGATAAAGTATACTATTTCCGTCTTTTGTTCTAAGAACTATCTTGAGGAGATGCTTCAGGATGTTGTTGTTAAAAAACATAAACTGAAGCTGGAAAAGATTACAAAATTTGACATTAAGGGTAAGTACCTCTTGGCTTATCAAGGCAGTAAAAAGACTGAGATTCCTCTAACAGAATTGAAAGATTATGTTAGGAAGGGCTGTGAGGTCTGCTCTGACTTTACCGGCAAGTTGACCGATTTCTCTGTGGGAGCTGTAGGCTCTGGGGCAGGATTTTCAACGGTCATGGTTAGGACAAAGGAAGCCGCTGATATTCTTGGCAAAATGGAGAAAGCTAAGTTGATTAAGACTCAAGATGTTTATAAGGGAAAGTCGGGCTTAGGCGTTGTTGAGAGACTCTCGCAGAAGAAGGAGTCCAAGGCGAAAAAGCATATAAAAGAAAGAGTTCAGGATGAACTTCCTCTTCCCTATAAATTTATGGAGTTTTAGGTGAGTATAATGATAGAGGAGAAAAAAATTAAGATTGAAAAGCTCGCCTCAAAGGTCTTTGAGGCAGAGGATTTAACCATTGAGATCGGGGATGTTGAGGAGTACTGGGATGAGCCCATGGGGCCCACACCTGCACCAGGCATTCCAGACCTGAGGGACTGGGACTTCAGACTTTTGAATAGATATAAGCCACTGTATTCGCCACTCTGTGACATGTGCTGTTTCTGTGCCTATGGCAAATGTGATCTTACCAAAGATAAGAGGGGGGCCTGCGGGATTAACATTAAATCGCAGCAGGCGAGGGTTGTCACCATGGAGAGTGTGGCAGGTGCAGCCAGTCACGGAGCACATGCGAGGCATATGCTCAATCATATGATTGAGGTTCATGGAAGGGATCTGCCCATTGACCTTGGAGACGGTATCTTGATAGAGATGCCCATATACCGATGTGTTATAGGGATCAAGCCCAAGACGCTGGGAGATCTAGAAAAGGGTATGGCGTATGCAGAGGAGGAGATTACACAGGTACTCGCGTCAATCCATCCAGGTAACGAAGGCGACTATCTGGATCGTGAGTCCAAGGCCTTGCATGCTGGCATGATAGACAACCTTGTAATGGAGATAGGCGACATAGCCCAGATCATCGGCTACAAGCTTCCGACAAGCATTGCTGATACGCCCCTCGCTGACATTGGTTTTGGGACTTTGGACAGGAGTCATCCCATAATTGGATTTATAGGGCACAACGTAATGCCTGCCGCTGAGGTCATAGGATACATGGAAGAAAATGATCTGATGGACGATATTGATCTTTGCGGTATTTGTTGTACATCTCATGACATGCAGAGGAGAAACTCCAAGGTCAAGATTGTGGGTAATCTGGCAAAGCAGATGAAGTTTGTCAAATCAGGATTTGCCGATGTTGTAATTATTGATGAGCAATGTATCAGAGAGGATGTTCTTAAAGAAGCCGCTCAGGTTCATTCAGCACTAATAGCTACCAACGATAAGATGTGTCTAAGACTTAAGGATCGCACAGATGATCCTGTGGATGAGATCGTTGAAGATTTGGTTTCTGGCAAGGAGGTTGGAGTCCTTATACTTGACCCTGTCAAAGTAGGAGTAGTTGCAACTAGGACCGCTCAGAAGATTAAACCTAAAAGGATTAAGGTCAGGGGGCTTATAAGTGAGGATGAGGTCATTGACTGGGCTAAGAAATGCACAGCCTGCGAGGCCTGTCAGAGAACCTGTCCTGTGGACATCCATATTTCAGATGCTATGACGGCTGCCTCTAAAGGTGACCTTTCTAAGTTCAAAAGAGTAAGGGAACTCTGCGTCGGCTGCATGAGATGTGACTTTGCCTGCGGCACAAAGATTCCGATTACAACAGTCATGGAGAGCGCCAATATAGAGGTTCTAAGCCAGGAGAAGTTCAAGATAAGATGCGGCAGAGGACCTATACAAGATGTCGAGATACGAGGCGTCGGCTCACCAATCGTCTTTGGTGAGATCCCAGGTATCGTTGTTCTAGCAGGATGTTCAAACTATCCTGACGGCGCAAGAGATGTCGGGATAATGGCTGAGGAATTCCTTAAAAGAAGATACATCGTCTGCGTCTCTGGCTGTGCTGCAATGAGCATTGCCGAGATGACTGATGAAGAAGGCAAGTCGCTCTATGAAAAATATCCCGGGGATTTTGATGCTGGCTGTCTTGTTAACCTTGGCTCGTGCCTTACAAATGCACATGCGATAGGAGCAGCGATTAAGGTTGCTCACATCTTCGCCAAGCGTAATTTAAGAGGCAATCTCGAGGAGATCGCGGATTACATATATAACAGGATAGGGGCTGTGGCGGTTGTATGGGGCACGTATTCTCAGAAGGCCCTTGCCATCTGTAATGGCGTTAATAGATTTGGTATACCTGTAATGTATGGTCCTCAGGGGACCAAATATAGGCGCCTATTCTTGGGTCGTAGAGATAAGCCTGAGGATTGGCAGACCTATAATGCCAAGACAGGTGATATTGTGACTGTGGAGCCTTGCCCAGAGCATATGATTTATACGCCTGAGACCATGGAGGAGGCTATTGTTATGATTGCCAAGCTCTGTTTCAGGGTTAATGACACGGAGATGGGTAGGCAGGGTAAGCTTACGCATTATATTGATTTACACAAGAAATATTTCGGTAGGATGCCTGATGATGTCGAACTCTATGCGAGGACGGAGAAGGATCTTCCGATTACTATGAGAAAGGAGTTGTTAAAAGAGATTAAGGCTAAAGGTTGGAAGCCGAAGACGATTATTGATCCTACGTTGGTACCGCGTTTGGTACGTGTTGATAGAGGTGTGAAAAAATGAATGGATTACAGAGGGTTAAGCCCTGGAAAAGTGTTGCCGAGACTGGTCCAAAGTGGGGTGTTGCGGTCTCTCCTGAGACTATGGCGCGGATAATTAAGGAGGCTGAGAATCCTCTTCTCATTATAGGTGGAGACATTGATGAACTGGATGGGAAGCTTTTGGATTTTGTTAAGAAACTTTCAAAGACAAAGAGCATCCCGATAGTTGCGACTGCCCATTCTATAACCCGATTGGACGACTCGGTGGATGCAACCATAATGGGTTTTGTGGAAGTAACAAATGTACTTCTAGATCCTGATTGGGGTCTTAAGGGTACTCCTCATGATCTAGTAATATACGTTGGAATAGAGTATTCTCTTACAAATATGATGCTTAACTCGCTTAAGAATTTCTCTGAAGTTAAGACTGCAAGCTTATCTAGATATTATCAGCCCAATGCAAGTGTTTCACTTGCTAATTTAACGGATGATATTTGGGCTGAGTCTTTAGAAAAAATCTCTGAAAGGGTGGTATAAAATGCTTAAGGATTTTCCGACAGATGTAGGTCTCATCTACGAGGGGGAGAGGATTAGGAAGCAGAACATGTTTGTGGAACTTGGTGGTCCGAAGAGTACCGGCGTTGAACTTCTTGAGATTGCGCCAGCGAGCAAGATCAAAGATGAAGCTGTCAAGATTGTTGGTAAGGATGTCTTGAAGATGGATGAAGGGACGATCACTCCTTTCGGTATCTATATCCAGGTGGCAGGGCCAGCGCTTGAGGTGGATCTTGAGGGTGTCTTTGAGAGGCGTGTGCATGACTTCTGTAACTATGTTAAGGGCTTTATGCATCTTAATTCTAGGGACATCATCTGGTGCAGGATCGATAAGGATGCTAAAAAGGCTGGTTTGTCTTTAAAGCATGTTGGGCAGGCGCTTGCATCTCTCTTTAAGTCTGAGTTTGATATTATCAAGAAGATTCAGATCACTTTCTATACTGATCAGAAGGGGGCTGAGAAGTTCCTTGAGAAGGCAAAGAAGGTATATGCTAAGAGGGATGCTAGAGTAAGGGCTTTAAGTGAGGAGGAGGTTGATGTCTTCTATGGCTGTGTCTTGTGTCAGGGCTTTGCTCCAGAGCATGTCTGTACGATTACTCCCGATAGGACGTCTTCTTGTGGCTCTATAAGCTGGTTTGAGGGTCGTGCTGCTGTTAAGGTGGATCCTAATGGTCCTCTTGTGGAGGTGCCTAAGGGCGAGCTTATTGATGCTGAAAGATTTGAGTATGCTGGTGTAAACGAGATGTCTGAGAAGAGGTCTCAGGGCGCTGTTCAGAGAGTTTTAATGCATAGTATATTTGATTATCCGCACACATCCTGTGGTTGTTACGAGGCTATTGCGTTTTATATTCCTGAGGTTGATGGAATCGGTGTGGTTCATAGGGACTTTAAGGGTACAACTCCCTTTGGTATACCATTTTCTACAATGGCGGGTCAGACAGGTGGTGGCCAGCAGCTTAGTGGCTTTTCTGGTATTGCTAAGGAGTATCTTAGGTCTCCGAAATTTTTCATTGGTGATGGTGGCTGGAATCGAATGGTCTGGCTTCCTAAGGAGTTGAAGGATACCTTCTATGAGGATATGCCTGCGGATGTAAGGGATAAGATCGCCACTGAAGAAGATGCAACAGACCTTGATGGTCTTAAGAACTTCCTTCAGGAGAAGGATCATCCGGTTGTTGCGAACTGGAAAGAAGAGGAGGCTGCTGTTGTGGAAGGAAAGCCCGCTATGGAGGCCTCTGAGATACAGATGTCTGCTACTGGGTTGCCTGTGGCTGGTGGCGGTGTGACCATTGTCTTTAAGAATGCGAAGATCTACGCTGAGAAAGTCATTATTAAGAAGGAGAAATGATGGCCTTTTGGGCTGGCCTTCTTCTCTCTTCTTTTTCTTTGATTTCTTCTATGGGTGTTGTCGAGATGTTAGGACTGGTGGCTTGAAATGGTGAGCAAGAAGATCCTCGATCTCATTTCTATGATGAGCGACTTTGAGTCAATTGAGCTTGAGAATGTCGAGATCGATACTGAGGAGCTTGCCCTTAAGTTGAAGAAGTCTATGTTTTTGCCTCAGATGGGTGTCGGGCCCTCTGTGGCTAAAAGGGAACCTATTGTTTTTGAGAAGCCTATCAATGAGTATAGGGGGGAGATTGCCGAAGTTCAGCTAGGTGCCACGAAGGCTGATGGCGGCAGCAGGAGTAATGTTGTTAAGATCGGTGGTCAGTCGTCTTTATATCGTTTTGAGGGGGGAATTAAGAACCGGCCTGCTTTAACTTTTGATACTTTTGATATCTCTCAACCTCAGTTTCCTAAGGCGCTGAGGGAGGCGTGGAGTGATGTGTGGGATGATCCTGGTGAGTGGGCCAAAAAGGCTGTTAAGCTTGGTGCTGATGTTGTGACTATTCATCTTGTCTCGACTGACCCTAAGATTAAGGATACTTCTCCTCGTGAGGCTTCTAAGACTGTTGAAGAGGTCTTGCAGGCTGTGGATGTTCCTCTTGTGATTGGTGGTTCTGGGAATCCAGAGAAGGATCCTTTGGTTTTAGAGAAGGCTGCTGAGGTGGCGGAGGGTGAGATGTGTCTTCTAGCTTCTGCGAATTTGGACTTGGATTATAAGCGTATCGTGGAGGCAGCAAAGAAGTATAATCATAATGTTTTGTCCTGGGTTTCGTTGGATATTAATGATCAGAAGATGTTGAATAAGCTTATTTTAGATCTGGAGATGCCAAAGGAAAGGATTGTCCTTGATCCTACCACCGCTGCGCTGGGCTACGGCATCGAATACACATTTACGATTATCGAGAGGATAAGGCAGAACGCCTTAAAGGGCGATGCTGATCTGCAGATGCCTATCTCTTGTGGCGCTACGAATGCGTGGGGTGCGAGGGAATCATGGATGAACGTCCCTGAGTGGGGCGCCCGGGAGTATCGTGGTCCGCTCTGGGAAGTAGTGACAAGTCTGACCGTATTGATGGCTGGTGCAGATATATTAATGGAGTTAAACCCGAAAGCAGCTGGTATAGTCAAGGATGTCATACTGAAAATGTCGGGCAAAAAGATGTCTGAAAGAGAAGTTAATTATGAGGACTGGCTGAAGGTCTAGGAGAGAAATTAAAAATGCTTTATTCGCCTATGGATATCTACAAGCTTTTGCCTAAGAAAAACTGTAAAGAGTGCGGTTACCCTAGCTGTATGGCGTTTGCTGTTAAGATGCTTAAAAAGGAGGCGTTTATCGCGGACTGTCCCTATTTGGATGATCCTGAGTTTACCAGTCAGAAAATCAGGTTAAAGGAGATTGCTGCTGATATCCATAAGGCTGGTGAGACTAAGATAATCATTAACACTGACCTATGTGATGGCTGCGGTAACTGTGTCATCTCATGTCCGCCGGATGTCTTGGTGAGTTTAAATGCTGCCGGTGGTAAGGGTCCGGAGACTGATGATGTGGTCTATGATGTTGAGGGTGGTGTGCTTGTGTTGACCAATCTTAAGTTGTGCAGGCGTTTTGATGGCGATGTTGAGGCTAGGCCTTGCAGGATCTGTATCGAGGCGTGCCCTAGAGGTGCCATAGAGATTGTATGAGGTATTGGGATGGCGAGAATTTCACCTATGGATATCTACAAACTCCTTCCTGGAGAGAATTGTAAGGAATGTGGTGAGGCTACGTGTATGGCGTTTGCCTCTGCACTTATTGAGAGGAAGAAGAAGGTTGAGGACTGCACTCTCTTTGAGAAGGATGAATATAAGGCTAAAAAGGAGGCCCTAATTGAGCTTCTTGCTCCGCCTGTTAGGGAAGTCATTATAGGAACCGGTGATAAGGCTTTGAAGATTGGCGGTGAGGAGGTGATGTATCGGCATGAGCTTACCTACTTTAATCAAACTGCTTTTGCCTTGGATGTTCATGATGAGATGAGTAAAGAGGAGATTGTTGAGCGAGTTAAGTATGCTGATAACTTCAGTTTTGATAGGGTGGGTCAGGTTCTAACCTTGCAGGCTGTCGTTGTTAGGGCTAAAAGCGGGGATGAGTCCAAATTTGGGGATACTGTCTTAACGGTGTTGGAGAATACGGATCTGCCTTTGGTTTTGTGTTCTTATGATCCTAGGTTTCTGAATGTGGGTCTTGAGATCGCTCTTGATAGACGTCCTCTTGTCTATGCGGCTACAAAAGACAGCTGGAAGGATGTTGCGGATCTTGTAAAGAAGCATAACTGCCCGGTGGTGGCTTCTTCTCCGGGGGATATTGAGGGTTTGATGAATCTTGCCGGGGATCTTATGGACTTTGGTGTTACGGATATTGTTTTGGATATTGGCACATACCTTGAGGGTGAGAGGTTTGGTGAGATGCTTGATAATCTTGCTATGATCCGTCGTATGGGTGTTGAGAATGGTGTTAAGGAGCTTGGGTTCCCAATTTTGACTGTGCCTATGGCTGCTTGGGTTGGTGAGGCGGATAATGTAAACGGTGGTTTTAATGAAGCTGCTCTGGGTGCGTGTCAGATTTTGCGTTATTCTGATATCTCAATCTTTCATTCTTTGGAGATGTGGTCGCTTTTGCCTCAGCTTACTATTAGACAGAATATTTATACGGATCCAAGAAAGCCTGTAGAAGTGGACGCTGGCCTTTATACATTTGGCTCTGTAGATGAGAATTCTCCCGTTTTGATGACTACAAACTTTGCCTTGACATATTACACTGTGGCTGGCGATATTGAGTCTGCTGGCTTGTCGTGTTATCTTGTTGTTGTGGATACTGAGGGTTTGGCTGTTGAGCCTTCGATGGCTGGGGGGAAGCTTGTCTCGAGCATTGTCAAGGATGTGATGGACTCTAGCAAGGTGGGGGAGAAGGTCAAGCATAAGAAGCTGATCATCCCGGGTATGGCTGCGAGGATTAAAGGCGATATTGAGGATGAGACTAAGTGGGATGTCCTCGTTGGGCCAATGGATTCCTCCCGGATTCCTGCTTTTTTGGACGAGCATTGGTGATTAGACGATATTACCCTTTTGCCACACCCAATGGGACAAGCTTAGCCACCCTCAATGAGATGCCGGCATTATGGACAGAGTTTACAACCTCGTTTACATCTTTATATGCATCAGGTGCCTCCTCTGCCAAGACCTTCGGGCTTGTTGCCCTTATCACCTCGCCTCGGGATTCTAACTGCCTCTGTACATCCTTCCCGTAGTGTGTTTTTATGGCCTTCTTTCTGCTCATTGTCCTTCCAGCACCGTGGCACGTCGATCCAAAAGTTTCTTCCATAGCCTTTTCTGTCCCGACAAGGATATAGGATGCTGTACCCATGGAGCCTGCTATAAGGACAGGCTGCCCCACATCACGGTAGGCCTTTGGGACATCCTTGTGTCCTGGCGGAAACGCCCTTGTAGCACCTTTCCTGTGAACATAGAGCATCCTCTTTTTCCCATCCACTATGTGCTCCTCATATTTGCATATGTTGTGACAGACATCATAGATGGTACCCATGCCTAGGTCCTCCCAGTCTCTGTTGAAGACCTGTTCAAAGCTCTCCCGGATCCAATGGGTGATCACATGCCTGTTACAAAAAGCATAGTTCACCGCGGCCTTCATAGCACCGAAGTAGTCCTGGCCTTCTTTTGAATTTGCAGGTGCGCAGACCAGCTGTCTGTCCGGTAGCTCTATCTTATATTTTTCAACTGCCCGACTAAGGGTATTTAGATAATCTGTTGCCACCTGATGCCCAAAGCCCCTGGAGCCGCAGTGGAGCATTATCGCAACCTGGTCTTTCTCTTCTAACCCAAAAGAGCCTGCTATCTTTTCATCGTAGATATCCGAAACCCTTTGAACCTCTAAGAAGTGATTGCCACCTCCCAGGGTTCCTAACTGTGGTCTGCCTCTCTGCATCGCATGCTCGCTCACTTTCGTTGGATCTGCCCCTTCCATACAGCCATATTCCTCCATATGCTTAAGATCGTCTTCCACACCATAGCCGTTCTCAACACCCCACCTTGCACCGTTGGTCAAAACATCTTTTAACTGATTTAAATCGACCCTCAATTTGCTCTTCGACCCCACACCAGAAGGGACATTTCTGAAAAGTGTCTCTACCAATTCCTTTAGCTTAGGTTTCACGTCACTGTAGGTTAGATCTGTCCTTATCATATGTATGCCGCAGTTTATGTCAAAGCCTGTCATGCCCGCGCTTATGATGCCATCGTCAGGATCGAATGCCCCAACTGCCCCCATAGGCAGACCATATCCCCAATGTATATCTGGCATGCCGATACTGTACTTTACTATGCCAGGTAGACAGGTAACATTTGTCAACTGTTCTATGGCCGTATCCTCGGCTGCATCCATAACCTTCTTTGTCGCGTATATCCTGGCTGGCACGCGCATCTTAAGCCTTCCCTCCCTTGAGCCCATAGGTATCTCCCAGAGATAGTCGTTCAATTTTTTCAGCTTTTGCTTCAATAAGATCACCTATATATCCAAGGTTACTCTACCTATAACCGTGTTATTTCTCTCTTCTATCATCAGCTTATAATACGTCACGCCTTTCACCACAGTCTCCCCTTTTCCAGGGGTCATGGACTCGCCATATACCCTGCCTTTTAGATTGAATCCTTCTGTTTTCAGTTCATCTACCTCGAATTTGGAGAAAAACATCTCTTTAATCTCTGACTCAGTTAGGAGCAAGGATAACCAGTCGCAGAGCAGTTCTTCTATGCCTTGAGATTCTACCTCTATATTTACTGTCTCTCTTGGCTCTACTTTTTTTATATCACATATTAGAGAGAACAGCGCCTCTGCTGCGTTTTGAAACATCTCTTTTAGGTCCCTACCATATGCCTCAAACATAACATCGGAGGTGAAATCTAGGAAGCGGTATTTTTGCATGGATAGAATTAGTGAGTCAGAGTGTTATAAAGCATTAACTATAGCCAATTTATAGAGATAGGCAGAGTTATAGTATTCTTATAAAACAGAAGGTTAAGAATTGTTGCCGTCAAAACTATATTAAGTGGTCATAACTTGGAAAAAGGCTTTTATATCCCTTCCAGACTATATTCGATCACATGAAGGTGTAAGGATGCCAGACTGTAAAAAATACATCGAAGAGATCAAAAAGCTGGAAGAAAAGCTTGAGGGGTTAGAGGAGTTTAAAGACGTACTTACCGTGGACAAAGATGAGATCGCCGGGTTAAAAGAAAGGATCAGGTCTACTTTAAACAGCAACATAGGCGAAGAACTCCTTGAATGTTTGACCTACAAAAAAGTGGGCATAGGCTCTTTAACTCCATTCATGTTCGACGACGACTTGGAAGAGGTGATGGTGATAGGTGCAGAAAACCCAGTCTACACCTTCAGCAGAAGCACAGGCATGATAGTCACAGACGTTGTCATGGATAAAGACGAGCTGGATGATGTTGTCAAAAAGATGGCAGGTTTCTCCGGGAGAATTATAAACGCAGAACAACCATTGCTCGATGGCAGGCTGCCAGACGGCTCTAGGGTGAATGCCACCCTACACGCGGTAACACCGAGGGGCTCTACAATAACAATAAGGAAGTTTAAAAGAGAGCCATTAACCATAATAGACCTTATAAAATTCAATACTATGAACTCGATGGTGGCAGCATTCCTCTGGCTTGCGGTAGAAGGCCTAGGTACAAAGGCTTCAAACATACTGATGGTGGGCGGTACAGCCAGTGGCAAGACATCGACTCTAAACGCTGCCTCTATCTTTATTCCAAGAAAGGATAGGATATTAACAATCGAGGACACATTGGAGATACAGTTACTACATTCACACTGGGTGCCCATGGAGACCAAGCCCCCTGATCCTGGTAGCCATCACGAGATTACAATGGACGACCTGCTCAAAAATGTCCTTAGGATGAGACCAGACAGGATAATGGTGGGAGAGGTAAGGGCCAGTGAGGCATTGACCCTCTTCACTGCCATGAACACTGGCCATGAAGGTTGCATGGCCACCCTTCATGCTAACTCTGCAAGAGAGGCGCTCTCCAGATTACAGAGCCCCCCGATGAGTGTGCCTGACATAATGATCCCTGCATTAGACCTGTTAATTGTACAGACACGACAGATGGAAGAAGGCAAACTTGTAAGAAGGATATCTGAGATTGCCGAGGTATCTGGGAAAGAGGGTGACACCTTCTTGATGAATACACTCTTTGAGTATAATCCAAAATCTAGGGAGATAGAGACGAAGATTTTAAACGGCAAGATTGTCAAGGAGCTTTCTGATCTAAGTGCACTAAGTGTAAAGGAGATCGACGAGGAGATAGACAAGCGTCGGGTGATCTTGGAAACAATGGCAGACGCGAATCTTGGACAGAGTGAGACCTATGATATAGTGCAGACCTACTATGAAGACCCTGACAAGGCCTTAGAAAAACTGTCTCAAAGCGTAACTTCTTAGATCCAATAATTGTGTTAGAACACTATTTTTTAAACTAAAGACATTTACTTCTCCAGAAAAAAAAGGTTTATAAGTCTAATAGTCACGAATTGAAACGATTTTTACTTTCAGAGGAGAGAGATTGATTCCGAAGAAGATGTTTCTGACAAAGGGTGTAGGAAAGCATAAGGAGAAGTTGCGCTCATTCGAACTTGCCTTAAGAGACGCCGATATAGAGAAGTTTAATATTGTTAAAGTTTCCAGCATTCTCCCCCCCGGATGCAAGATCGTCTCAAAAAATTCAGGTTTAAAAGAGCTAAAACCTGGCCAAATAGTTCATTGCGTCCTAAGCCAGAACGCCAACGATGAACCTCGCCGCCTCCTTGCAGCTTCTATAGGTGTTGCTATACCCGCAGACAAGAATCAATACGGCTACCTGAGCGAACACCACAGCTTTGGTCAGACTGAAATTGATGCGGGAGAGTATGCTGAAGATTTGGCAGCCTCGATGCTCGCGACGACACTCGGTATTGAATTCGACGAGGATGTCAAGTGGGATGAGAGAAAAGAGGTCTGGAAGATGAGCGGCAAGATAGTCAAAACAACTAATATAACCCAGTCCGCGGTAGTAGAGAAAAAAGGGGAATGGACCACGGTTATAGCAGGCGCTGTTTTCATTTTATAGGGAAAGACAATGAAGAAAGTGGGAGCCATCAAGATTAAGCCATCCATGAATGCTGATGAACTCATTTTAGAGTACAAGAAAGCGGGGGTGCTCAACGCTGGGGCAGTCGCGGAAGGTGTGGATATCTACGAGACCATGGTAAAAAATGACGCAACCGTCTTTCTTGGGTTAAGTGGAGCCTTGGTGGCGGGTGGCATGAGAAAAGTGATACGAGACCTAATAAACGACGGACTTGTCGATGTCCTGGTGACTACCGGTGCAAACCTCGTGCACGATCTTATTGAAGCATCCGGCGGCAAACACTATATCGGGAGTTGCAGAGTCGACGACGTTGAGTTGAAAAACAAAGAGATAAACCGCATCTACGATATCTTCCTCCCTGAAAGGCACTACGCAAAATTCGGTGAATATGTGAGAGGAATCTACAAGGAGATAGCAGATCAGCATAAGGAGCTGTCCATAAGAGAATTTCTCTTTGAGATAGGAAAAAGAGTAAAGGACGAAGAGTCGATTATACGGACTGCATATAAAAAAAACGTGCCAATTTTCTGCCCAGGAATCTCAGATTCTGAGATCGGCCTTACATTTAGGGATTATGCAAATAAAGTCACTGTAAATGTCTTCAAGGATGTAAACGAATTCATAGATGTAGTCAGAAAATCGAATAAAAGCGGAGCAATAATATTGGGTGGGGGTGTGCCCAAAAACTTTATATTACAAGCGATGGTGCCGGAGGATATGAAAAAAGAGAGGGGGGGTCATGAATATGTGGTACAGATCACCTTGGATAGACCGGAAACAGGCGGTCTGAGCGGCGCTACCCTAGAGGAAGCCGTCTCATGGGGGAAAATAAAAGAAAATAAAAAAGACCGGGTTACCATTATAGCAGAAGTCTCGACTGTATTTCCTCTAATGGTGGTTGCTCTAAAGGAGAGGCTGAGATAATAAACAAATCCGAAGAACTTACATCCGGTGGGAAACTCGTAATCAAGGGGGAGATAAAAAATATTGGAGAAGATGATCTGAACAATGTTCAGGTTTTCGCAACTTTTTATGAGGGGTTGTTTCAAAATTCCAATAAAAATAGAAAAAGTCTTTTGTTGAGAACCTA
>JBHICB010000008.1:0-17388 GCA_046759365.1 Hydrothermarchaeales archaeon (SeqCode) | reverse complement strand
TTATCATCCCATTACCCGTCATTTCGATGGACAGTAATTCAATATTCTTCAGAAAGTAAAGCTTCTTCATGGATTTTTATACCTTGCCCCATAATATCTGAAGCCAGAGCTTCGACATCTTTTAGCAAAGTCTTTATTTTTTTCTCCCTTTCAATTTTTTCTTTGTCAAGATCTATCTTCTTTCTATCGAGATCTTCTAACTCGTATTCGATCCCCTCCTCCTTTTTTTGTAGTTCGTCTCTTCTACCAGCGACCTTGAAACCGGAAAGTTTGTCAATTAAAGACTTTTCTTTGCTGTTTATCTTATCATGCTCCTTCATCATTTCTAAACAGTTTTTTTCTAAATGCATTATTTTATTCATTACTTTGCTTTTCTCTTTGGCCTTTATCATAAACCAAGTACACACTGGATGCGCACATCTTTTACACCAACTTAGATTTCTTTACAAATCACTGATAAATCTTTCTGAGCTAAAGACTTATATACGCTGGAGAAAATTCTGATTGGATTCAAATGAGCGCTGAAATAGTAGACGATAAAGTCATGTTAAAAGACCAATCATTGGTAAGCAAACTTTACGAAAAGGGTTTTGGAAAGCTGGTAAATAACGGGCTTGAGTTATCCTTATTAGAAGCCCTATTTCTTCTAGAGCGGGACAGCATAACCATCAGTAAAAACGATAAGGCTCTAACACCTGAGGATATCCTAAAAAGGGTTGATGAGGATGAATTTATGTTGCGGTATAGGGTTTTCAAAGACCTTAGAGAAAGGGGTTATATTGCAAAGTCAGGGTTTAAGTTCGGTGCCCACTTCAGGGTCTATAAACGCGGGGAATATGAGAATGCGCATTCAGTGTATCTGGTCCATGCAGTTAAAGAGGGGGATACACTGTCTTTCTCTGAACTGTCAAGGGCTATACGGCTTTCTCAAAGTGTGAAGAAGGATATGATCTTTGCAGTGGTCGATGACGAAGGGGATGTTACATATTACTCAGTTGACAGGATAACACCATAACGAAGGGAAAATTATGGCTGAAGAAGAGTTTGTAGTCACACCGTGGGAAGTTTCAGGGGAGATCGATTATGACAAGCTGGTAAAGAAGTTTGGAACCCAAAGGATAGAGGGCAAGTTACTTAAAAGAATAAAAAAATACGCAGGACTCCACCCCATGCTGAGGAGGGATATATTCTACACACATAGGGATTTTGGCTGGATTTTGGATCAATACGAGAAGGGAAATAAATTCTTCCTTTATACCGGTCGAGGTCCTTCTGGCCATACCCATCTGGGTCACTTGATGCCCTGGATGTTTACAAAATATCTGCAGGACGCCTTCGATGTCAAACTCATATTCCAGATGACAGACGACGAGAAATTCATGTTCAATAACAACCTAACTCTTGAGGATTCCCGTCTATTCTCCTATGAGAATATACTGGATGTCATTGCATTGGGATTTGACCCTAAAAAGACGGAGATATTTTTGGATACTGAATACATAAAAACGCTCTATAAGCTTGCTATTAAAGTTGCCAAGCGCATAACGTTTTCTACAGCAAAGGCTGTCTTTGGATTCAACAACGAAACGAACATCGGGAGCATATTTTTTACTTCTGTTCAATCCGCCCCAGCATTGCTCGAATCCGAAAGGCAGGGCAGATCTGTGCCCTGCTTAATCCCCTGTGCAATAGACCAAGATGCACATTTCAGGGTTACCCGTGATGTTGCTGGGTATTTGGGCTATCCCAAACCTGCCTTAATACTTTGTAAATTATTTCCAAGCCTAGCTGGTTCAGATAAGATGTCTGCTTCAAAGCCCGAGACAAGCATATTTACCACTGATCCGCCAGAATTGGCTAAAAAGAAGATTATGAACGCCTTTACAGGAGGGCAGGCGACCATTGAAGAACAAAAGAAGGTTGGTGGCATTCCTGATATCTGTTCTGTATATCAATATCAGTTCTATGTCTTTGAAGAGGACGATGAGAAGATCAAGGAACTTAGCACCAAATGCCGAAATGGCGAGATTCTTTGCGGAGAATGCAAGGAGTATCTGGCCGAGAAGGTTGGAAGGTTTCTTTTAAAACATCAAAAAAATAGAGAGAGGGCCAAAGATATAATTGAAGATTTTATGGTAAGAGATTGAGTATCTGCAATCCCTGTTTTTTAACCTGATGGTTACAGAACTAGAGTTAATTAATAAAAAAAATTAAAAAAGAAAAAAAGAGAAGGCGTTAAGCCTTCTTTTTATAGCATTCCTGCCAATGCGCTTGCTGCAGATGCTGTTTCTACTCTTGTCTTTCCAGCTACGACTATGGCGTACTTACCGGCTGAAAAGGCATCTGAAACAACTTCGACTGTACCGGTGTCTCCTGTAGTCTTTCCTGCAGTTACTAACTCTGCAGAAAGTACGTTGGCTACAGGTCCGCCTACGAGCACCAGGTTGAAATTCGACTTGTCAGTGGATGTCACTGCAGTGTCTTTAACTGTCGACAATTGCACGGCTTCTGTTGTGCCTCCGGTTACAGTGGCCGAGTCTATATCAATGCTCAAAAAGTCGTCCCACGGGTCCGTGGTGGCCTTCAGTTTCGAGCCGCTTGTCGCGGTCTTCGAATTCTTGGTCACCAAGTCGAACTCCTTGTCCTTGGTGTACTTTGCATAGACATTCGTAGCTCCGAGCACTTCCTTGCTGTCCTTCGCAATAGTTATCGCGCCGTCCTCAAGTCTGAACTCGTTGTCGTCAGCTCCGCCAGTAAACCCGTCGTCATCGTCGACAACTGCCTTGGCATATCCAAGGACGTCTGTATCTCCATCGCTGATGCCAAACTTGTCCGCCTTCTTACCTATTGAAAGTTCTATGTAAGTTGCTGATATAGTCGTCGGGTAGATGTAGTATCCATCTATCAGTTCTGCATCTGTGCTAGTAGCGAGTGCTGGACTCGTAGTTGAATCCCTGATCTTGTACTCTGTTATGGCGCCGCCTTCGATTATGGCGAACTTCGCAGAATTCGTATCTACTCTGTAGTCTGTTAGACCGATCTTAATGTCTGTTCCTGGAATCGTAACCGAAGAACTTATTATGTCACCTGTTGTGGTGGCATTGACCACGCTCTTCTGAGAAACAGGAACCAGCTCTACCAAGTCCTCAGCATCTTTGAAGTCCTTCATCAAGTACTTCTGTCCCTTGAGCTTGAACACCTTGTTCTTCATGTATGACGCATTGCCGACCCTCATAACAGGCTTTACCACAAGCTCTGTAAGGGTCCTGTCGTCGAACTTTAAGTCGTTGTATACCGCGTAGTCGTCGGAGTCATCTACTTTTCCGTTTCCGGTTGCATCGTATCTGATACCGCACTTCTCAGTGGCGTTCGTGGCTTGCATATACCCCGATTGTTTCTGATTATCTGCTGTATAATTTAATTCTGTAGTATTACCGATTATACCCATATAGGTGGAGTTTATACACCCCAACTGCTCACCGATGTCGACAGTGTTGGAAAGGTTCGAAAGCCATTTCTCTGCCCAAGTGCTAGCTGTGGCGGTCGTTGCAACGTCGTTAGTGTCGGTAACCCTGTCATCGTTATCGATATCCTGGCCGTCGTATACGAATGTTATGGAATTTCCCACACCAGTTACAGAGTCTATATCAATGTTCAAAAAGTCGTCCCACGGGTCCGTGGTGGCCTTCAGTTTCGAGCCGCTTGTCGCGGTCTTCGAATTCTTGGTCACCAAGTCGAACTCCTTGTCCTTGGTGTACTTTGCATAGACATTCGTAGCTCCGAGCACTTCCTTGCTGTCCTTCGCAATAGTTATCGCGCCGTCCTCAAGTCTGAACTCGTTGTCGTCAGCTCCGCCAGTAAACCCGTCGTCATCGTCGACAACTGCCTTGGCATATCCAAGGACGTCTGTATCTCCATCGCTGATGCCAAACTTGTCCGCCTTCTTACCTATTGAAAGTTCTATGTAAGTTGCTGATATAGTCGTCGGGTAGATGTAGTATCCATCTATCAGTTCTGCATCTGTGCTAGTAGCGAGTGCTGGACTCGTAGTTGAATCCCTGATCTTGTACTCTGTTATGGCGCCGCCTTCGATTATGGCGAACTTCGCAGAATTCGTATCTACTCTGTAGTCTGTTAGACCGATCTTAATGTCTGTTCCTGGAATCGTAACCGAAGAACTTATTATGTCACCTGTTGTGGTGGCATTGACCACGCTCTTCTGAGAAACAGGAACCAGCTCTACCAAGTCCTCAGCATCTTTGAAGTCCTTCATCAAGTACTTCTGTCCCTTGAGCTTGAACACCTTGTTCTTCATGTATGACGCATTGCCGACCCTCATAACAGGCTTTACCACAAGCTCTGTAAGGGTCCTGTCGTCGAACTTTAAGTCGTTGTATACCGCGTAGTCATCGGAGTCATCTACTTTTCCATTTCCTGTTGCGTCGTATCTGATACCGTATTTTTCAGATGCATTCGTCATCTGCAGATAAGGTGTACCTGAACTATTGTAACCGCACAGCTGTTCACCGCAGTCAACACTGTTGGAAAGATACACTACAAGCGACTTCTCCGCCCAGCTGGAGTTCGTGCTTTCCGTTGCAACGTCGTTGGAATCGGTAACACGATCATCGTTGTCGATGTCCTGGCCGTCGTACACAAATGTTATGCCTGCTCCACCTGTCGTTGTCGTATACTTAGCTGCTACTGCGTCTGTTATGACCTCCGCGCTTGCTTCGTCAGCGGTTAAACCTGTTGCATCAGGGTTTGCTGTACCGGTTACTACCTTGGCCTTGGCAACGCCGTTAGATACAAGCATTGTTGAGCTGAAAGTAGCTGCGGAAGCCATTCCCACTGTAGCGCCTAAGAATAGGGCGCTTGCCGCAATAACACCTATCTTCTTTAAATTTACCATGTGCCTTTACCTCCTAAATTTGTTTTTTAGAACTATTTTTTGTTCTAAATCCCGGGCCCCCCCATATATATATCTTTCGGTTTTTGCCCTGTTTTTAAATACGTTTTTTTGGAGCCAAAACGCCCATATTTTTATGCATGCAAAATGGTTGGATTTCATCAAAATAGAAAACCATAGAATATCTATCCTGTTTATCATAGTTTTTGAAGAGTATAATAATGGAATCTTTTATCTTTTTATATCATTTCCTCCGGACAAGTAAATTAATGTTGTCGGATTTATAGGCTGGTTTAAATTCTACGATCATTGAATATGGAATTTCGTTTATATTCTTTAAAAGTATAATATCGCCCCCTTCACCTATACTATGTCGGGATACAGTTAGTATCCAGAAAATAAAAGGACGTTCGGAAGCTTCAGGGTCGGGATCAAAATATAATATCCTCGTAGTGGGTATATTCTCATTCATCCATTTAGCTATTTCATATTCTTCAGGGGTTACACTAAAAGATCTCCATCTGTCTTTCTCGACCCTACTCACTCTCAAATAAACTATCCCTGTAACAGATGTCGCCAATAAAAACAGCATCACATAATATTTGATACTATTATTATCCTTCTGGACCGATGCAGATTTGTGATAGGAATATTTTACTATTTTTTCCAAGCCCAAGCATGCAAAGAGAACCAAAGGGTATTCTAGAAAGTAGAGGGTTTTGTAATACCAATATGAAGTAGATCGGAATCCAAATATGGAGGAAAAAAACAATATGAGAGGTATTACAACTACGGCTAAAAAAAATGTATATAGGGTTTGTCTATCTTTTTTATAGGGAAAAAATCCGATTACTGCCAATAAAATCAGAAGTTTCCCTGTTGTTGCTATAATTCCCCTCGGGACGATTCCTATCTCCTGCATCCTCAATTTCAAAACAAAGAATTTATCCCACCAGAAATAGATAGTTAGAAGAGTACTCGCAGAAACCAAAATAGCAAGATGCATTCTTTTTTCTTCAAATTCCATAAAAAAAAGATAATTAGCAAGAAAAGCGGCCAGGGTTATTAACGCCCAAAATGGGTAGCTAAAAACCATAGCAGTTTCAAGTAGTGCTAAAAATAACAGTTTTGGATAGTCGGTTTTTTTAGAGTAATCTGAAAGTACCCAGAAGAAGACTAAGGCCAGAAAACCAGCAAATATCGTAGAATATGAATTTTGATATGTAAGTGCATCCATTACATGAAGGGAGGTCAGAAAGAAAAAGGGACTGCATATAGCTATGCCTTTATCTAATTTTAAAACCTCAACAGAAATCCCATATAGGGCACCTGCCGTCAGCGCTACGATAAAAGCATTAAAGGGAAAGATGAATTTAATAAGCGGGACCCCCAACATTGATGAGAGGAGAGCCATATTTAGATGCATTCCAAAAGGATAGGTATCCATAACTCCTGACCCTGAAGAAGTTAGCTCGTATATGGAATCATGAACTAGGTGGCCGTTTTCCTGGATATATTGGGCGAGGGCGAAGTGGCGGGGTCCATCTGCAATGTTCCCTAAAGGATAAAGAGAAGGAAAAGATGGCGATGTAAGATATATGAAACCAAGTATAACGGTCCCTATGAATACAAAAAGATAAAGAGTTTTTCTATCAATCCTCAATTTATCTATCTTTTTTTTATATAAGAGTACCAGAATTGTGATAAACAAAAATGTCTTTAAAAAATCTCCCAAATAAAGTTTTGTACCTATAATGTCCATATAAAAACCCAACAACGTTACACCGGATAAATAAATAGAAATTATGACAATAATGGCTTTTGACAACGATGTCTGACCATCATATAATTGGCTAGCAAAGAGGTAGGAACAGAATAAAGCTAAGGATAGGGTGATTATGCCGACTATCATATTACTCACCAGTCTTTTTAATCAATATTGGGCAATCCATTATTTAGACGTTATTGAAGTGAATATGAAACCAATACCTTATGTTTTATGGCCTTTGGCTTCAATAACCTGAACCATGCTGTCAAAATGCCGTAGGGGTGTATAAAATAGGCACCCTGCCGATGGAAAAGTTGAAGTAGGACTCTACATTTTCCATAACCAGCGTTAAATTCGTATGTTGTAGAAATGAACAATGGCGAAATCTTACAAAAGAATTATTGCTTATTGATATTATGTTGAAGTTAGCTCCATTAAAAGAGGCTCAGCAGTTCATAGATGAACTTAGAGGGAGATACTACTTTAAAAGAGATATCGAAACTGTTGAGGTCGGCGACGCCCTAGGTAGAGAGCTTGCAGAGTCTATTATCTCTAAAAAAGCGTCTCCTAAGTATAATGTATCTACCATGGACGGCTATGCCATCAACTACGAAGATGATTATCCACTAAAAGTTGTTGGGGATATACATGCAGGAGAAGAGGATGTACCGAAACTTAAAAGGGGAACGGCAGTTTGGATTGCAACAGGTGCAAGACTACCTGATGAAGCAAATGCCGTTTTAAGGGTCGAGGATGCTAAAGTTAAAAACGGAGAGCTTTTTGGTCCAAAACTGGATGACTGGAAGTATATCATACGAAAGGGGACAGATTACAAAAAAGGGGAATTGATACTGGATTTAAAGACCCGTGTTGGCCCCCATATAATAGCTATTCTTCATAACCTTGGTGTCTCAAAAGTTAAGGTTTTCAAAAGAATAAAGGTAGGTGTTTTCTCCACCGGGGATGAAATTTTTAAAGGCTTGATCCATGATACCAACGGCCCGATGATCATGGCCTTCCTTAAAGAATGGGGCTGTGATGCGGATTATCTGGGCACTATCCCGGATGATTTTGAAATAACAAAAAAGATGCTCTTGGAGGCCACAAAATACGATGTCATTGTGACCTCTGGCGGTGTATCGGTGGGCAGAAGGGATTTTGTCATTAAGGCTATTGAGGATATCGGGGAGGTTCTGCTCCACAAAGTAAAGACAAGGCCGGGCAAGCCCATGGTAGTAGGATTAATAAAGGAAACACCGGTCTTCGCCCTGCCAGGCAAGCCCACAGGTTCGTTTGTGGCAGTTGAGTTGAATCTTAGGAGGTATATTCTTGGAAACATGCCAAGGCCGAAGATGCAGTGCGTGTGTTCAAAGGAGGTCAATCTGCCAAAAGAGAAGGAGACTTTAGGAGCTACGTATATAACATTTGCCCACATACGCGAGGGCAAAGCCCATCCCATCGGTTACAGGGGCTCATCTATCCAGCTTTTCTCCTCAAAATCAGAGTATGGCGTCTCAATCGTTGCGTCTTCTCAAAGGGCCATGGTTGCTGATGGTTACATAATGACCGACAAAAAGATAAATGAGGGGGATACAGTAGAGGTCAACTTATTTTAGGTGATGTTATGGATATTGTAGAACTTGCAACCAATCTTCACGGGCATCTTGCGCCGGGTGTGGCATTGGGGATTAGGATGAGTGAGATAGCATTGGAAAGAATTGAGACACCGAGGGGCAACAAGAAGTTGATAGGCGTCTCCGAGACTGGAAGGTGTTTGGCTGATGCGATGCAGGCTGCTGCCGGATGCACTTTGGGTCATGGGAATGCAATGGTGATGGACTATGGTAAGCTGGCGATAACCATCGGGAGAGTCGATACTAGAAGAGGAGTAAGGGTATCTTTGCGAAAGGATGCCTTTAAACTTTCTCCATTGATGGAAGAGTGGATGATGAGGGGGAGAAAGCTGACCCATTCTGAAGAGAATGAATTAGGCAAGCAACTGTTGAGTATTGATGAGGAATATCTGACAATTGAAGATGTAGCCTTAAAGGTGGATCAGAACTTTGAGAACTCTCCGATTTTAAAATGTCTGGAGTGTGAAGAGCTGGTACCGGAGATTTTCGTTATCGAAAAGGATGGAAAGACCCTTTGTAAAGTGTGTGCTGGTGAGGGTTACTATAAAGTTATATGACGTTTTGTCAAATGTTTTCATTTAACATTTTCCAGAATTAAACGAAAAGTATTTATATCTGCAGGATACTTAATGTTATATCGTGGTTACATGCATACTCTTTTACAATCGCATGTCGCCACCCTCTCTCATATAATCTTGACAGATGACCTTTTGATGTTGCGATTTTATTTTTCTTGTCCTGACGTATTGGGGTTAATCAGACTTGTCAAATAACTATATTTAACTTTTATAAGATGTTAAGCAAAACTATTTATATTTATACTTATAAGCCATAAAACCAAAAAAGGAAGTTCACCTAAAAAGAAAGGACACGTTAAAAAAAGTTAAATGTGAAGGCGATTTTGATGTACGCCCCCAAACATAGGACATATCTTTTTGTATTTTTTGTTCTTATAATCTTGCTTTCAGGATGTATCGGCACTAAGAATGTCGCAGAAGAGCCTGTTGTGAGAACAACAGAAGTAAAACCTGTATTGGAGATAGCAGATACAGGAACGCTAAACGTATTGGCGGGATCTGCAAGCAAGGGGGCAGTCTTAAAGGCAAAAGAGGTCTACGAAAGGAACACGGGCACCAAGGTCAATGTCTATTTCCAAGGATCAGGTGTCTTGCTCAATGCCATGGAATACTACAAGAGAGGCGATATCTATATCGCGACATCGCCGGATTTTATGGCCAAAGCTGAGATGGAAAAAGTAATTTACAGCGACACCATCAGACCCATATCCTTCATGAACCCCACCATAATTGTGCCGCTAGGAAACCCAAAGGAGATAACAAAACTTGAAGACTTGGCAAAACCTGGTATCAAAATAGGCACGTGCAAACCAGAGAACTGTGCAACTGGGGCTTATGTTAGAAGACTTTTAAGCGCCAACAACCTCATTTCTAGCGTTGAAGCGAACTTGTTCTATGTCGGGACAAGCTATAGAGAATCGGTTGACAGACTTTACGAAGGGGAAGTGGATGCTGTCATAGGGTGGCAGGTCTTCGATCTGGATCCCAGAAAAGTTGAATTTGTTGGATTAAACACAGAAATCATGCCACAGATGGGGTTTGTCATAGCAGGTGTGTCCTATTTTACATCCGATAGGAGGGCTGCCCAAGAATTCCTGAATATCCTGATATCGCCCGAACTGCGAGACATATATTCCCAGTGGGGCTTTGTCACCATGGAGTCACCAATTGACCCAGTCAAGACTAAAGAGATCACAGCGTTTGTTGGATCTGTGAGCAAGCCGGTAATAGAAGAGGCCGGAGAAGCCTTCGAAAGAAAAACGGGCATAGAGTTAAACTTACACTTCAGCGGATCAGGGGCCATGCTTTCCAATATGAAGATGTCAAAGGTCGGAGACCTCTATATACCTGCCTCCCCTGATTATATGTCGAAAGCAAGGTACGATGGGCTAGTTTACTCTGATACAGAAAAAACTTTAACATATTTGGTTCCAGCTATAGGAGTTCAGAAAGGCAATCCAAAAAACATAAGATCCCTTGAAGATCTCACAAAAAAAGGCGTAAGAGTAGGGATTTGTGATCCAGAAAATTGTGTTATAGGGGAATATGCTGTAGAAATTTTCGAGAAAAACAATCTCATTTCAAAGGTCAAACCAAATATCGTCACACATGCTCCGAGTGCCTCTAAAACCGCAGCGCTTATACCCTTCGGAAAAGTGGACGCAATTGTGATATGGAGGGTAATGGGCAATTGGAACCCTGAGAATATGGATATAGTCTTGATCGATCCTGCAGAAATTCCAAGGATTGCCTATGTCTCTGGAGCCATCTCTATTTTTTCAAACGACAAGAAAACTGCTCAGGAGTTTCTGGATTTCCTTGCCTCAGAAGAAGGACAAATAATATTTGCCAAGTGGGGGTACCTGTCCACCGGAGAGAGAGCTAAGAACTTTGCGCCCAAAGCAATGATAGGTGGGGAATATAAAGTTCCAGAAGTGTGGTATAACATTTAAGTATCTCTTGAAAGATTGGGTACCATGACCAGTTTCAGTCCGACGAGAGGAGCTTTTGGAGAAAAAACATTTAAGGCAGCGACCTTGAGCGCCCTTGCAGTTCTTTTTCTCTTTTTTATTGGGATAACGCTTTCCATGACCTACTACACAAATGTCGGGACTTTTGTAGAGTTATTGTTATCGGAGGAGATACAGTTTGCAATAAGACTAAGCCTCATCACAGCAACTGCTGCCACGATTTTTTCAGTAGTAGTTGCCCTGCCAGCGGCCTATGCTATTTCAAGGATGGAGTTTCCGGGAAAAGACGTTATTGACACTATCTTGGATCTGCCCATAGTGATTTCTCCCATTGCATTGGGTGCGGCCCTATTGGTGTTTTTCAATACTCCTGTTGGCAAGGTTGTTGAAAACAAGGGGGCGATTTTCGTCTTCACAGTGCCAGGAATTATTTTGGCGCAGTTTACGGTAGTCAGTGCTTTGGCTATCCGTCTTATGAAGTCGACTTTTGATGGCATTGGTACAAGATATGAGGATGTGGCAAGGACCTTGGGTTGCAGTAAGTGGGAGGCCTTCTATAAGGTCACGCTGCCTCTTGCAAAAAATGGTCTTATAGCTGCAACAATCTTGACCTGGGCAAGGGCGATAGGTGAGTTCGGTGCTACGGTCACTCTGGCAGGCGCGATGAGGATGAGGACTGAGACCCTTCCTGTTGCGATATTTTTGAAACTTGCTTCTGCCGACGTTGAGGGTGCGGTGGCGATTATATTCATCTTGATAGGGATATCGACATTCGCTCTTTTTGCTATAAGAAAGATTACCGGTAAGGGGTACTCACTATGATTCAGATCAAAGGATTAACCATGCATCTTGGTGGATTTTCCCTCACTGATGTAGATCTAAATATAAAAGATAGAGAGTATTTCGGGATATTGGGCCCTACTGGAAGCGGAAAGACTATTCTTTTAGAATGTATAGCTGGTCTTCATTATCCTGAGAAAGGCGAGATTTGGATAAATGATCGGGATGTTACCGGGGTAACGCCCGAGGAAAGAGAAGTGGCCTATGTTCCTCAAGATCATGCCCTTTTTCCCCATCTCAATGTAAAGGAAAATATAGCCTTCGGATTGAAATTGAGAGGATACTCTGCATCTGAAATTGATTCTACGTTAAAAGAGATTACAGAATTGCTTGATATAAATTACTTGATTGATCGAAAAATCCAAAGACTAAGTGGTGGAGAAAGACAAAGAGTTGCGCTTGCCAGGGCACTTGTAATACGTCCCAAGTTGTTGCTTTTAGACGAGCCTCTGGCTGCTCTTGATCCAAAGATAAAGCAGAGAATTTGGAAGGAGATGAAGAAGATCCATGAGAAACTAAAGGTGACAATTGTGCATGTCACCCATGACTTTGAAGAAACTTATACTTTAAGTGACAGGATCGCTGTAATACATGATGGTAGAATTGAGCAGGTGGCAGAGAGGGAGGAGATATTCGGCAAGCCTGTCAATAGAGTTGTTGCAAGATTTGTAGGTACGAAGAATATATTTGACGGTGAGATAACTGATTCAAATTTAGAGGACGATTATCTAAAGATAACATGGAGGGGTTATAGTTTTGACACTAGATATTATCCCTTTTCTATGGGCGATAAGGTTACTTTCTGCATAAGGCCGGAGAATGTGATGATCGTCAGCCCTAGCCATCTTCCAGGAAAAAAGAAGTATGAGAACACGCTCAAAGGAAGGATAGTGGAGGATATCCCGTCGGGTATTATGAATACCATCTTCTTTCATATAGAAGGAAGCGAGGACGAATATGACTTAGAGATACATTTACCAAGGCATTCATATGAAAAATTAGGGTTGAGTCAGGGTAAGGATATTGTGGTTTCGTTAAAAAGAGATGCCATGCATGTATTTTGATTATTTAATCAGTACTTTGCCATCATCTGTTACGCTTATCTCTAGCTTGGATAAAATCCTGCGCCCCTTTATCTTGTCACCTGCTTTCTCGTGTATAAGATTGGAGAGTGAAGGTCCATCGTAGGCGACCCAGATGTCCTTTTTGCCTGCTTCCTTGTAGACCTTGCCAACTACATCATCCAGATTTTCATCAGGTTCAAAGCTCAGCCAGATGGGGGCGTCCATCATCTTTAAAGCTTCAAGGGTGTTTCTTGCTTTTTCTATATTCCTTAATGCGCTCTTTTCTGTCGCTGAGATGTTTGCCCTGCTTGTGCCAAGTCTATTTGCGATCTCTGTCTGTGACAAGCCCTTTTTTCTCAGCTTGAGTATCTCTATCTGCCTTGGGGTAAGGAATATATCTTTCTTAGACATCCGACCTTTATTGGTTTTTATATTATATAATCCTAAGCGGTCATAGTGTTTTTAATTTCTTTTTGATATTTCTCTTTTGAATGTTCCTGGAAATTCTTTAAGTTGTTGACTATTTTTATCAATAGGGTTGCAAGGAGATAGTTAAGATGAAGCGCAGATACGGCGTACCCGGTGATTCTGATCAGGAGCTTGAGGAGCATATGGTTGAACTTGCTCAAAGACTGGCTCTTGTCGTTATTATCGTAGGTTTTATTACTATCATTGCCTTCTTCTTGGTCTCCCAGGATCTTATAGTGTTTATGAGGAATGACCTTTTACCGTCACATATTAAGGTTATAGTTCTGCATCCTGTAGAATATATCTATGAACGTATTCAGATATCGATGGTTCTTGCAATCATATTATGCAATCCTCTAATAACGTATGAGATTTATAAGTTCATGAGGCCTGGATTGTTTCCCAGCGAGAGGATGTTCTATTTGACGGTTGTGCCCTCATCGATGTTCTTGTTCCTTTTTGGCTCGGGTTTTGCCTATACGTTGGTGGCCCCGATAGGGACAAAGTTGTTGATAAGATATACTGAAACCAGGGTTGCGCCGATTATTGTTTTAGAGTTTTTCGTAAAGTATGTGTCGTTTGTTCTGATAACATTCGGGGTGATATTTGAGATTCCACTGGTGATCTATCTGCTTTTGAAGATGGGCTTGGTCAAGGTGGAAGCGTTAAAGAAGTGGCGGAAACTCATATATTTCGGGGTCTTTGTACTTTCCGTGGCGTTTTCTCCTGACCCCACACCTATTACACCTGTGCTTATGACTTTGATGGTTATCGTACTATATGAGGTAAGTCTTGCAGTTTCTCAGCGGATAATATAGTTAAAAGGTAAGGATTATTTTTTAAGCAGTAAAATTGAATGCTTGTTGGAGCCGCTTTTTTAGGTCTGTGTGTTAAAACTTATTTATATCTGGGTTAGAAAAAATAAAGGTATGGCAGATAAAGCAAAAAAGCTTCTACCGCGGGATATATTGAAGATTCTGATAACGAATTTTTTATTTGTCTCTCCTGTTTTAATTGTTGACCCCATAATCGCCACCGCCTTTGGTGGGAGTTTTTTCTGGGTGAGGGCGTCAGAGGAGATGGGGCAAAGGCTTGTGATAAGGTCTGGCATGATGCTTCCCTTTTTTATTACCCTCTTTGTCTTATTTTTTCTCTCAATACTTTTTTATTCACGGTATAGCGGGATATCTTTGGGTGGATTTGGAATCCGATCCCCTGCTGATCTAAAAGGTGCTCTTATAATCGGTATTGTGGGTGGTGCTGGGCTGATGCTTCTTGGAGACTTTCTCGAAGCTCTTATAATGCCGATATATGGATACTTCGGGCTTACTTCAACTCATTTAGAGATCTCTGCGGCATTTGGGAGAGCTGTCTCAAGTCAAAGCGTTCTCTACATTTTATTGGTGACGTTCTTTGTAGGGGTCCTGGATCCTATCGTAGAGGAGGTATTATTCAGGGGGGTTGTCCATACAGCTTTTCAGAATAAAGACGGTTTTAAAAAAGGGCTAATAGTTTCATCTTTGGTCTTTGCCCTTGCACACCTTGATCTTCTCGTTTTACCTATTCTTTTTATAATGGGGGCGGTGTTGGCCTATGTCTATTATAAGACAGAGAGCCTTCTGGCTCCGGTGTTGATGCATATGACCAACAACACCCTGGTGTTTCTTTTATATATGATTGGGGTGGAACGTATATTCCCTTTTTTTTATCGTCTCGGGTAGTGTGATATAGATATGTATGTGAGGGCTCACTGCTATGTCAGCGGCAGGGTACAGGGGGTGTTCTTTAGGTCATATACAATGGATAAGGCCAGAGAGTTGGGGTTGACAGGCTGGGTTAAAAATCTGATGGACGGCCGGGTAGAGGCAGTATTTGAAGGAGATGAAGAAAAAGTCAAAGCAGCCGTAGATTGGCTGTGGCAGGGCTCGCCCTATTCGAGGATTGATAATGTGAAAGTGGTCTGGGAGGACTACAAAGGGGTGTTTAAGGTCTTTGAGACAAGATACGGTTAGGATCAGAAAAGAGGACTTTGAGATAAGATTGGTGGGTGTGTATCACCGCTATCAACCTTCCATGGTAGATGTAGAGGATGCGATATTTGAAGAAAGACCAGGAATTGTTTGTGTGGAGCTTCCAGCTGACGATTATCTTAAATTCCTGGAGGTAAGGTCCTATCTTGAAACAGAACTTAAAGTCGCCATGATCACTGCCTGTGATGTCGGTGCCGAAGTGTTCCTGGTGGACTGGGAGAAGGCCTTGTTAAAGCAGAGGTTAGAGAAGATAAAACAGATCAATTATAAGGAGATCCTTGGCAGGTTTGAGGACGGCGACATCCCAGGATTTCTAAAGCTTGTAAGGGAAAGGACAGATCGTTTAGATGAGGTTCAAAGTATTCTGATCGGTGAGAGGGATGGTGTGATAGCACAGAAAATCTTGATACTTAAGAAGAGGTCTTGGAATGGTAGGATCGTTGGGATTGTGGGCAGCAGCCATTTAGGTGCTGTAGAAGGGTTTTTAAAACATCCTGCAAAGCTTGAGGAATTTCTTAATAAAAAAGGGATAACAGTCAATGAGCCAAAGGAAGTTTCGTGCCGGGAGATAGCGCTTTACAGATAAAAGGGTTGGAATAACGGGTATGGAAAAGAATTTATCCTTCAGACAACCCTATACCCTCTGTGAATTGAAATGATCTCCAGACCGAGGCTTTTGCTTCATATATGCTGTGCTCCCTGCTCTACCCATGTAATCGATACTCTAAAGGAGAATTATGATATTACCTGTTTCTTTTACAATCCGAATATTCAGCCGAAAGAGGAGTATATCCTAAGATCTGGGGAGATGGAGGGTCTTGCGCAAAAAATGGGCGTAGCTACCCTAGAAGGCGATTACGACGTTGGAGAGTGGTTTAAAGCAATTAAAGGCCTGGAGGATGAGCCTGAGGGTGGAAAAAGGTGTGAGATTTGTTTTAGGATAAGGCTGGAGAAGACTGCAGAATTTGCCATGGACCATGGATTTCAGTGCTTTACAACTACACTTACAATAGGTCCCCAAAAGGATGCAAAGCTGATAAATTCCATAGGCGATGAGCTTTCAAGAAGATACAACGTAGAATTTCATCAGGCAAACTTCAAGAAGAAGGATGGTTTTAAAAAAAGTGTGGAGCTTAGCAAGAGATACGGTCTTTTAAGACAGAATTACTGTGGATGCATCTTTAGTAAAAGAGAAAGAGAAGCAGAAAGTATTTCTGCCTCGGATGTCTAGAACAAACCTAAATTTACTGAACTCATATATCCCTGGATTCAATAAACCAGATCATATAAAAATCAACAATGAGGCCTCTAGATATCTAAAATGATTCTCTCCTTTTTTGAAAACATTCCCTACAATAAACTGGCCTATCCTCTCTAGGCTTAAAAGGGACCTCCGCAACACCGCCACAATCTGCACAAGTCGCTGTGTGCATCTCCCTCTGCCTACCAAAGCCACCCCTTCCAGACCTTTGAGCCTTCCTCTGCTGCCTGCAAGGCCTGCATCTTTTAGGCTCATTGTCAAATCCTTTCTCTATGTAAAACTCCTGTTCATCAACCGTGAAGACAAACTCCTCACCGCAATCAGAACAAACTAACGTCTTGTCTTCCAATTCCATATATATTCACCTACTTTTCCAAAAATCCCCTGATGCCCCACACTTTCCTGTAGTGCCTGGAGAACTCAAGGACTATTGATTCTAAAACTACACACTACCTTCTATATAAACTAAACGGTCAATCACATTAGAAATTAAATCCGGTCTGGAAGAAGGATACAGAAGATCAAATATTCATCTCAAGAAATGCGGCGGCCAGCAGCATGAGCTGAATCGCCAATGCCTGGATCAAGATCCCCCCGCTCACAGTCCCTTCAATTCTATTCTTCAAAGCTATCAGATCTGCTTTATAAATCGAGGAGTTAAAGTTATCAGCGATTAAAAAGCCTAGGTACGCACTCAATAACATTGCAGGAATTTCGATAAATCCATGGGGAGAAACAATAGCCACAAAAGTGGTAAACATTCCCTCTAGGATATAATAGTGTCCAAGTAAAAACCCGAATGCCAAGCCATTTACAGCTAACGCAAAGCAGGGGACAAAATAAAGATAAAGAAAACAAGACCTAAA